>JAQVOJ010000159.1 GCA_028702675.1 Bacteroidales bacterium | reverse complement strand
AAACCATCACTCAATATTATCCCATTACAAGCATACAATACAACATCATTTTCGCTAATAATTGGATTTACAGCAGCATCTAAGTTCATTGAGCCTGAAAAAAACTCTAAGTTATTATTATTTTCTAGCACAAATCCATTTGTTGTGTAATCAGGAAAAAACATAGGATGAATTAATGATAGATAAGCAATATTAAAAGCGTCTGAATCCATAAAACCATCACAATTAATAGCTACTACTTGTATTTCTGTTTCATCATAACAGGATATTGGATCATCAGTCATTTCATTATAAGTATGACCCCCCATATAAGAACCAACTGTATTTACATAAGGATTTAAAAGATATGTGCTAATATTTATACCATTGTATCGGGTATTTGGGTAATCGGGTACAGAATATAAGGGATAGTACAGCATAGTTATGTCATTTGCAAATATCTGATTGCCATTTATAAACCAATTATAACTGATATAATTATAATCACTAAAACATTCATCATTACATGTGTAAGCATAACCATAATCTCTAACGAAATTGCTGTAAAGTGAAATAAAACATTCATCAGGTTGGTCTTTCCATGACACTATCAAGCGATTCGAATAATCCAATTGATCAGAACCATCTTCAGAGTTTGAGCCGGGACACCTAATCTTTAAATTACTAACACATTCGAGCGGGTTCGCTATGGTTACATTCTTTGTAAGATTGCCGCTGCACCCATTTTCGTCAAAGACCGTAAACGTAACAGGATAAATACCAGGATACTCATATTTTTTGCTTGTATTACCGGAATGATTATTTGATTCGTGAAATACATCCACATCTATTCCACCTACTGGTTCATATCCGTTTACTATATCTGCATCAAAAAACCAGTGCCAGGTGCAATTAGTACCTCCGGTAGTTGTGTTTATAAAACTCATTGTTCTTGGCGAGCTACCTGTACTAAGGTATCCAACTTCGGGAGTAATATCAAAATCAACTTCAAATCCATTACAGGGATCAGGATTGTTTAGTTGCAGCAAGCCTAACTCGTATTCTTTAATACAAAGCGTTTCACCAAATTGGTCTATGCTTTCTACAACAATTACAGGATAGTAATCTCCAAAGTCTGCATAATCATATTCCAGATTTAACATATTTGATATACCCGAAATAGATTGGTTATTACCATCTCCAAAATATACATTAAAACGGTATTCGTAAACCAAAGGCTCGTATGCTCCTGAATAAGAAGCATAAAATTTTACAGTTTTATCAAAAAGTATATTATACGATGCATACAAATCACCCGAACATTCGGTTTTAACTGTAATTAAGCCATTTTTTGTATTATAGTACTCATTCTCTTCGGAACTAACCCTTAGTGTAACATCGTATGTCCCTTCCTGACTGTATGTATGCGTAGGGTTTTCCTGAGTACCGTTAGTTCCATCACCAAAATCCCAATAATAACTTGTAGCATCAATAACTGTTGATTGATTGGTAAATTGAATTTCTGTATTCTCGAGAACCTCGTATTGACTTGCAACAAAATCAACGGTATTTACATTGGAATAGCCTACATTAAAAACATAATATGCATCTGTTTCCCCGTTTGGGGCTTTGCGGTCGAAGTCAAGCTTCTGTTCACCACCACCATAAGCAATAATATTGTTAGTGTTAATGTTAACCCTTACGATTCCATGAAAACCCGACCAGTTGTAAATTATTTTGTTCGACTTTCCTTCAACAGGATTTTCCCAATATACATCGGTAGCAGGATTATACCATAAATCTCCTTCAGAGAAATCTAAACTTAAAGCACTACTTGCCGGTATGCTTGCATCGCACCAAGTGTCTATTTCAAAATACCCTGAATTTGTCCCCGCTATTACACTTGCATTATTTGCAGGGTAACATGTTTTTGTTGCGGGGCAGAGGGTGATGTTGGGGTCTGGGGGGTATAGCTGCAGACCATTTGGCAGAAAAACGATGTTATTAAAAGCTTCACTAAGACTACGATAATATATGCTGCCATTATGTTTATTACCGTTCATCCTTTTCAATAACTTATCAACAGTTACAATTGTATTCCCTGTATATGACAAATTTTCATCAGCAAGAACAGCCTTGTTCTCACCGCAAGCATTTACAAGGCCATTTGACCCTCCATAACAAGATCCTAATATTACTATACCCGTCCCTGCATTATTACTGGCCCATATTTCATCTAAATAATTTGCATCAACTAATAGTACATAAAAAGGTACTGTGCCATCCCAACCATTATCAAAACCCTCATCATCTGGCAAAACCCCTATGGCAAAGTAGTCGCTTAATTCATTTGGAAACCAATTTTGGAGTATTGTCAAATTATCAGCATAAACTAGACTGATGTAACCGTCTTGGTCACCATGTGTTTCTAACCAGGAGATACCTGAATTTAAAAAATTAGAGAAATTTTCAAATGTGAAATTACCAAAATCATTATCACCATTTGTCCCGTCTACCAAATTGTTCGTTATAGTATATCCATATGGGTTGAGATGGTTATTTAATAACTGAACACAATTTTCGAATGTATAATTATCACCAGAATATCTTACAGCCCAAGGGTCTGGACAAGCCATGTTTATACTTTTATTGAAAGGAGTAACATTTATATTATTGTTTTTGGGTAATTCAAGTTTCGATTTATTTTCATTAATTTCACTTTTTATAGTATTTTCAATTTCATCATTTAGCATATTAATATCAATACCATTAAGCATTGTGTCTATTTGTGCCGATGAAAATAATCTATTTAATACACTGTCTGTTAAATATTCATCATCTCGAGCAGTAGATGTCTTTTGATTCTTTATAATTTCCAATCTTCTAATAATATCGACACCTTGATCGTAACTAAAAAAATAAAGGTTAAATAGTTTCCCCTTATAATTTACATCTGTGCTAATTATAAACAAGAAATCGCCTCTTTCGAGCATTTCATTATACATTAGACAAAACTCATTTAAGTATTTTCTTGCACCATTTCGTTTGTGTGTTTTAACCTTATCCGGTCCGAAAGTACGACTAAAGCGATCAAACCGCTTCCCGCCAACTATAAAATTCCGAGTGTCTCCATTATAGGCTTCAACTGTTAGTATTGTATTGCCTGTTACATTTTTTACATTGGGGAATTTCATAAAATATTCTTTGGCAAGCTCTGGAACTTCTTCAAATTTGTAGTGAGAATATAGATAATTAATCTGTGCAGAAAAATAATTCATATTGTATTTCGGTACTTGCTCCTTTAAATAAGAATCTATACTATCCATTTTAGTAATCCATGGAGGTACGCCTGGAGATTCTTTTACAACAATTGTATTCTTTTTATAATTATCTGGTTTTATTTCTCTAATTATTAAGTCGTTAAAGTACAGCTTCTTACCTTTTCTTTTAAACCTATACGGCGGCTCCACGTACTTACCGTCGATAAAAACATAGCCGGAATTTATTTTACGTTTTTGGGGATTAAAGTCTTTTTCTTCTTTCTCCTTTTTTTGCTTGTTTTTAGGCGTATAATACACATCGTCCTGAGCAAAAGAATGGTAGGATACAAAAACTATAAGCAAAACGAAAAATATGTATTTTATTATTTTCATGGGCTTAGTTGTTTTGTTGTGTTTCTAATTTATTAATTCTTTCGTTTTGCTCGTTTAAGAGTTTATCCTGTTCAATAATTATTAGTGTAAGTTCTTCTATTTTTTGTAGCAGGATTTTATCCATTTCGCCTAAATCTACTCCATTTTCAATTACTTCGGCTTCGCTAGGTACGCCGGGTAAATGTCGGTTAGCTTTTATAAATTCTTCCAACTCCCCCAAATTGGGTAATTTGTAATTGGCTGCAAAAACGAAATCACACCATGATTCTGTTTTAACTCTAACTTCACAAAAATGCGCCTCTCCTCGTACATCTAACTTATACTGTGGATTAATTGTACCAATACCAATATTTCCATCATGGGATATAGCAAATCTATATTTACCGGCGGTATCATCATATATGCCAAAACCTCCTTTATGAGCAGGA
>JAQVOJ010000158.1 GCA_028702675.1 Bacteroidales bacterium | reverse complement strand
GAACTAAAACGTAAAGCTGTAAGTAAATTCTATTTAAGACCCTCGTATTTATTGAAAAGAATTGTAAGTGTACGTACATGGTACGAATTTGTAAATTTGTGTAAGGAAGGAAAAGCATTGTTAATTATGAATAGATGAGAAGCAATAACCAAAACATACACGCCCTCTGGATTGGCAAAAAACTTGCCCCAACAGAATTACTTACTATTAAGTCGTTTCAGAGAAACGGACATATTTTTCACCTTTGGGCTTACGATGATATAGAGACCGAAATTCCGGAAGGCTGTGTGATTCATAATGCAGCAGATATTATTCCAAGTGATGAGGTTTTTTGCTACAAATATTCTAATCAATTTGGTCATGGGAAAGGCTCTTATGCAGGTTTTTCAGATATATTTCGTTATAAACTATTACATGAACATGGTGGCTGGTGGACAGATATGGATGTAACTTGCCTCAAGCCTCTCGATTTTGAAGATGATTATGTTTTTAGAACACATCATAGCCTTCCGTTAGTGGGTAATGTAATGAAATGCCCTAAGGGATCTGGACTTATGTTGCAATGCTATCAGCAAGCTAAAGAACAGGTTACAGCCGAGAATAGGGATTGGCATCTTCCAATTCAGATTTTGGCAGATAATGTCAAAGGACTGGGTTTAGAAAAATATATAAGAGAATTTTCTAATCCCGATAGCTGGAATCTTATAAGAAAGCTTTTACGAAAAAACTTTTCTCCACCCGGGCATTGGTATATCATACATTGGGTAAACGAGGAGTGGAGACGAAATAATATTGATAAAACATATGCACTAAAAAAATCGTATTTTTACAAAACAGCGATTGAAAATGAAGTAGCTATTAAAAGACTTACGGGCAGGGAAGCCTTTAAACAAAGGTGGAAGCTTTCAGTAGGAGCTTATATTACCAAAAAATTGAAATGGAATTAATCAGTAAATATCCTTTCCTTAAAAAGATTCTCAATTATAAATTGTGGGGTATTATACTGCTTATTGGGGTGCTTTTGCAGTTGTTAGGATTTTATTTTTATTCTTATCACTCGTTTACAATTTTTTCAGGAATTTTATTCCTTTCTGTATTGTGGTGGTTGATTTATTTTTTTGTCAGGAATAAGTCGGTTAAAACTAAATTGGTGGTAAACAGTGTTTTTATTGCACTTTTAGTAGCTGAAATCTTATTGAGATTTATTGGTAGTACTTCTACTTATATGGAGAGGCGTGTAGGGTTTTATGAATCATCATACAATTTGAAAAATGCTTCATACTGGATTAACCGAAATAATAAAAAAATTTCTAAAACAGGGGAAGAATTTAATTTCTATCGTGAATGCAATTCTATGGGTTATAGCGATAAAGAGTGGAATTGGAAAGATATGAAAAGTAAAACCAGAATTTTGGCATTGGGAGATTCTTTTACCGAAGGCGATGGTGCAGATGCCGATAGTACATGGGTAAAGTTTTTGGAGCGTAAAATTAAGGATACCTCTTTCTATTTTATGAATGGAGGTATTTGTGGCAGCGATCCCGTTTTTGAGTTATATAAGCTACAACACATTTTTTTGCAATTTAAACCCGATATAGTAGTTGTTTGCATTAATTATTCAGATATCCAAGATGTCCTATTTCGTGGTGGTTACGAAAGATTTAAACCAGATGGGGTAAAGTTTAAGCGAGGACCTTGGTGGGAGCCTATTTATGCAATGAGCCATTTATCAAGACTTTTTTTTCGATTAAAATTCAATCAATCATTAATTGCCTATAATGCTTATGATAGAGAGCAAGAAAAATCTCTTAGCATTATTAAAACTACAATAGATTCTATAAAACAGTTATCAGATAATAATTCCATTGAGTTGGTATTTGTTTTTCATCCAATGAAAGAATCTGTAAAAGAAGGCAAGAATCCTTTTAAAGAGGTAATTGAAGAATTGAATGATGAGGATATTTCTACTATCAATTTATTTGAATATTACAGTAAACCTGAAATTGTAAGTAATATCAACGATTATTACTGGGTAAAAGACGGACACCACAACGCTAAAGGTTACAAACTTATGGCTGAGGGAATATATGAGGGATTTTTTGAACATTACATATTGATTTATGAAAAACTAAATAATTAGATTATGTCTCTTTTTTTAAAATATAAAAAAATTATTGTTTTTTCTTGTGTAATCTTATTGATTATAATAGCTCATTTCATATTAACTTCAATTATTACATATTACCAGCCACTAACTGTAGATTTTAAAAATATATCAGAAGAGGATTTCAAAAATATTGTTTTCAGTGGAATTTCACCTTTTAATCGGGATTTGACAGATAATATTGTAACTAGTAAAACAAAATTTAGCACAAAAGAGAATATTCTACTTAAAGAAGTTAAGATTACTAGTTCACAACCTCTAATTATTGATAGTATTATTGTTGAGTTTTCGCATGGTGATAAAAGAACACAAAATAGAATTTGTGTATTCGAAAATGTAGATATTGAAAATGGAATATTACTTACAAATCATTTTAAACCGCCAAAAAAGATATTTATATTTTACTTAACACTCATACAATCAAGTAAATATTTCATGGCTTTTATTTTGTTGTTTTTAATGATAATAGTGATATATCTCGCTTACTATTTAAACAAAAAAGTATTAGTAACAACTAAAACAAGAAGTCAATTATCAAGTTCAAAACTATTCAAGAAAAGAGTTGTTAAATACTTGAATTACAAAACAATAGGCATTGTATTGCTTATGGGATTAATTATTCAAATTGTGCTTTTTTCTTTAAATTCGTTTCCCTCAACCTGTATTTTATCCGGTACAATTTTATGGGGTTTACTTTGGTGTGTAACTATATTCATTATTGTTAAATTTAAGAAATCTAATCAATCAAACTGGCTGTTAGCAATAAATTCATTATTTATTTCAATAATTATAATAGAAATATTTTTGTGTAGTTTTAATATTACAACTACTAGGTATGAAGCAATGTATGGTAAATATTCATCACAATATCGATCTAGTAATGCAAATCATTTTATTAAACGGGAACCGTTTTCCATAGAAAGTTCAATACGCGAAGAGTTCCTCTTTTACAGAGAACTAAATAATTATGGCTATTCTGATAAGGACTGGTATCGCGAAGATATGAAAGATAAATACAAAATATTGGCAATAGGAGATTCATCAACCGAGGGAGATGGTACAGTTGCTGATAGTACCTATTTGAAATTTTTGGAATACGAACTTAATGATACTATGTTTTATTTCTTGAATGGAGGTATATGTGGAAGTGATCCAATATTCGATTATATTAGGCTTAAAAATGTATTAATAAACCTAAAACCACAGCTTGTAATTTCTTGTATAAATTTTACAGATATTTATGATGTAATTATCAGAGGAGGTTTTTCTCGCTTTCAAGATGATGGATCTATTGTTTATAATAAAGCACCATGGTGGGAATTTCTATATGCATCTAACCATACTTTAAGATTATTCTTTAAGTTGCTGGTTTACGAAGGAACACTTCTTACAAAAAATCAATTAGAAATTGCTAAAGAAGATGCCTTTATGTCACTTATACAGGCTGTCGATTCTGTAAATAGTTTATGTAAACAAAATGGAGCAGATAATGTGTTTGTAATTCATCCATTTAAATATGATATTAATAATTTGGAATTTGATAAAGATTATCTCATTAATTATATGATTAGAAATGAAATAAAACACATTGATTTGTTTGAGTACTATTCGAAAAGAGAAATCATAGATAATATTGATTATTATTACTGGATAATTGATGCCCACCACAACGCTAAAGGTTACAAACTTATGGCAGAAGGGATATATGAGGGATTAGTGGAATATGGATTTTTTCAGGATACAATTGTTACTGATAGTATTATTCTTCAATGATGGTTAAGAAATAAGTCTCATATTGCTTAACAATGCCGTCCCATTCATAAAGTTCATGATATTTTGTTAGCTTTTGTTCATCAATCAAATAGCCCTGCTCAAATTTTTTGTGATAAAACTTACCTATTAATCCCGCAAGCATTTCATGGTCTTTTTTATGAATGAAATCCC
>JAQVOJ010000157.1 GCA_028702675.1 Bacteroidales bacterium | reverse complement strand
GTGGTGAAGATTAATCAAATAAAATTTGCTATATTTGCATTGTTGATTCTGCGGATTCAGCGACCGTCAGCCGAATATCTTATGGTATTCGGTTTGTCTTTTATATAGTACTGGCTAAAGGTATTTGCAGATATAATTTATTTATTATCAGAATTTTAATGTTTTTGTATCAATTCGGTCGGGGGCATTAACCCCGGACCCCGCTTAAAGGCTGACTTCGTTTAGCCTTTTTGCGATTTTTTACAATTTATGTTGTCTTACAAACTTTTCTATTCTCGAAGACTTAAAAGCCTCCATATCTCTATAATAGTAATATTTAACTCTTTTTACTAATAGTTTAGAAATATGTTTATGTTTTTCGGTTGAATTAAGTTTATCATAATCATTTATTTCTTTAATTATGTTCAATACCCTAAAGTTATGATCCTGTGTGTCTGTATTACAAGGTGAATCCTTAACAATTGACTTTCTAATAAATTCTATCAACTCACTTTTTGTCATTTTAACAAGCTTTTTAATCAATAGATTTTTTGATACTCCCAACTGTCTTGCAATTAAAGTACCAAGCTGACACGACTTATGCACTCCATCTGAAAACTTATAATCGTTCCAATAGTTTAACACAGCTATATAAAATGATTTTACAACACGATATCTGGTTAAATCTACTTTTAAATAACAAGTATTTTCATCTCCAAACTCAGAAATCGTAAGAACACCTCTTTTTTCTTCACTTTTCATAAAATCAAATACCATAGGTGTATATTCATTATGAAAAACAAAAGAGGTCTGTTGTACACCTGAGCTAATAGCTTCAAGCCAATTTCTCAATTCAAATAGAGAACTTGAATCATCATTAAATTCAATGAATACTTTATCTTCTTCATTCTCAATGCTTATGGAGTTAAGCATAGGGACAAATTCCTCAATAAATACTTTAAACATTTATCTGGTTCTTTAAATTATCAATAAAAATAATTTGATATGCATCACAATCTAGGAATTCACTGCTTAATTCCCCATCAGCGCTATCCTTCAGGATACTAATAAAATCAAAAACATGGAGCTTGTCCAATTCCTTAGCTAAGCTAACAATATCATGTATGGATTCGACTGATTGAGTTTGAACAATATCCCATAATTCTTCCTCAAACTTATAATAATTATCAGTGAACATTACAATTTCGCTAATTCCCAAATCCAATAGAATTTGCCTATACAATTTTCTAGGAACATACAAGTCTTTTACTTGTTCAATATGATAATTGTAGCTTATATCAAGCTTTCCTATAATAGCCCTGTATAAGAAATCCCATGTGCCTGTTGCCGTTGGTAAAAACCCACATACAGCACCATAAGGATAAAACTCTAGATCTAATACATCGTCAACAAGTTTTTGATTATTAAGGCAAATTTCGATGCCATATCTCAATAATTTACCAGTATTTTGGAGTTTATCGTCAATTTCATAGTCAACAAACACTTTCTCCGATTTTTCAAAGCCTATGTTAATCATTTTACTAAAAGCCATGTGCTTTACTTCTCCATCTGTTTCATCAGTTGCCCAATCGTAAGTTATCAGCTCAATATTGCATTGTAATACTTTGCCAATATTGGAGGCAAATTGTTCAGGATTATCCGAAAACAGATTAGAAATCCCAATCATCTCAAATGTTTTTCCTACACCCATTATTTTTATTTTAATAAAAAGTAAAAATATAATATATTTGTTACATGGTGTTTATAATTTCATTAATACTAGCTTATCTGATAATTTACTTCATCGTTGCTGTGTTTGACTTTTTATTTGGACGGAATATATTAAGCAATTGTTTTAAACAAGATAAAATGCTTTTATTATTATTACTATATCCAATTATCTTATTATCAATTCCACTATTAAAAATAATAGCTAAAAAACTCAAAGATCGTTCAGATAAACTAAATAGAAAATAATTGTTTCTCAAATAACCCCATATATGAAAGAATATTACCGTGAAGACGGAACGTTTGATTATGAGAAAACAATGGAAGAAAATATGAGTAATTTCTCATTTATAAAACCTAAAAAAGTCCGTCGAAAAGAACCAAAGCTCATAAATCATATTTGGAAGAAACCAGATGAAATAAGATTTGTGTGGTGTTTGGTGAGTGATTTAGTTGAAGATTACTACTATGTATTAAAGAATGGAGAAATAGATAAGTCAAAATATATCCCATCAGGCACAAAATTGTATTGCTTTCAACCACGGGATCAGAATAAGCCTGAAAAGGTGTTAGTTATTGGTAAACCATTTAATTCAAAGATATTTCAAATTGTTGCGATTGAATCAAAAAAAATAAAAAACTGGCGAAAAGAGAAAGTATATAAGTATTATATAAAAAGAAGAATGCTTGAAGATTGTGATTGGGACAATACCGTTTTATCAGAGACAAAAGTGGATTTATTTGTTGAAAAACTAAAAAATTAATTATGGCAGGTCTGTTGATATTGGTTATGATTATTCTTTTAGTGGTTATTCTATGGTTTGGTATTTCCGGGATAAAATCTATTTTAAATATTCTTGATTCATATTTTAATGAACATTGAATAAAATAGTTTTATAAGAGATTTATTTTTTGCTATTTTTGAGAAGAGTTGAACCGGCGAGATAGCTTCAAGCCTACTCTTAGCCATAGTTTTACTGTGGCTTTTTACATACTTTGTTTGAATGTTTTTGGTATGCAAATTGCTGCTAATTATTGACTTACAATTTAACTTGAACATATATGAATAGTTTTTTTATTGGGATAATAATAGCAGCAGTTACAATGTGTGCAGACTTCAATAAAGAAGAATGCACTTGCAATGATATATATTTGAGTGGAGTTGTTAATGTAGTTGAATATAACGAAGACTTTAAAGTTCGTGTAGTTGATGGTTTTGAAGACTTAACTGTTACGAACTCACCATATACAGCACCTTCGTCTTGTGGCAATTGGTATTTCAACAATAATATGAATCCAAACTTTACAGTTCGTTTTGTTGAATATGGAGAAGATTTTACCATAAGAATTGTAGAATAATTGTATATTTGCATTATCAACACGCGTCGAGCAACTGGCTGGGTAATTGTGTTGGAAAAGGAGGCAATTGCTTCCTTTTTTAATTTTAGATTAGTATTGGTAGTATAAAATCGTTTAAAAACAGAATTGTCCTTTGATAAAAAAAAATGCTTTTTTATTTATTTTGTCTTATATTTGTACTGTTGCTGCGTTGAAAAAAACAAGGCACCAACGTAATGCCCGGTCAGTTTACTGATTGGGCATTATGCCTTTTAGTTATTGTACGAAAGGATTCCTATAAATTGGCTATCTTTATACCAATTCGGTCGGGGTATATCCCGGACCCTCTTAGGGGCTAACTTCGGTTAGTCCTTTCGTATTTTTATTAACTATTATTTAAATTTGATTTGTTTCTTCACATAGTAAAGAATAGTTTATTATATCTACCTATAAACTAAACAAGTACGAGTTAGGAATCATTACATCAAAAACTGCACACTTTTTGCATTTATAAAATTCTTAATTAATCAATAAATTAAATATTATGAAAGTGGATAAATTTACAAAAATTGTATTGGCAATAATTGCCCTTAATCTAACATTTATTAGTTTAAGACACTTGGAAATATTGCCAAAAGTATTTGCCAATGAACAAGCTCCTTTACAGGAACTATATTCATCGCTAAATTATGGTCTTGTTCCATTAAACGAAGACGGGTCTATTACTGTAAAATTAAGCAGTTACGACGAGATCGATGTTAATATTACTGATATTAGCACTTACGATAAGCTCAATGTTGCAATTAAAGATATTGATACTTATGATAAATTCAATGTAAATATATCGGATATTGACTACTCCGCATTTTTGGGTATTACTGTACCAGTAAAAATTGAAAACCAGCCTGTTAAAGTTGAAAATTATTAGATAATGTTTTAAAATATTTAATTATATTTGTGGTGCTGCGTTTTAAACACAAGGCCCAACAAAATGCCCGATTAGTTTACTGATTGGGCATTTTGCCTTTTAGTTATTATACCAGGAATTGATTCCTACAAACGCCAACATGTCCTAAAATATAACATGGAAGACGTGGTAAACCTAGT
>JAQVOJ010000156.1 GCA_028702675.1 Bacteroidales bacterium | reverse complement strand
TGAAATTACAGGATATACATGGGATTTTGGTGATGGCTCTCCAATAAGCAACGAAATTAACCCTATACATGTTTATCAAAATGCCGGTGAGTATATAGCTAGGCTAGAAGTTTATTCCGCTTCGGGTTGTGATAATTTTATAGAACATATTGTAAATGTTTATAATAATCCTGCGGCAGATTTCTTTAATTCCCCTGTTTGCCTAAATAGCGAAGTGTTTTTTTACGACATTTCACATGATTCTGATAATAATATTACTGATTACTATTGGGATTTTGATAACGGGAACAATTCTAACGCGCAAAACCCTGTAAACACGTTCAGTTCTGAGCAAGAGTTTTTAGTAAGTCTAGAAATTACTAACGATAAAGGCTGTAAAGACACAATTACAAAAACTTTAAATCCTGCCACATCATATACTGAAGCTATACCTGCCAACGTGTTGTCCCCATCGCCCAATTACTATACTTTTAATAATGAACTTAGTTTTGTTTGGCAACAAAACCCCAATACCTGTGTTAAATATGTTTGGCAAATATCCGAAAACCCTGAGTTTAGTACAATCTCTTACGAAGAAACTTTTATTTTATCGGATAATGGTATTGACTGGCAAAATAATACTGAAAACATAGAAATAAACAAGAATCTTGCAAGCGGAGATTATTTTTGGAGAATACTATCATATAATCCTTGTATGGAAGAAATTTCTACACCTATATTTCAAGTGCATATATTAAACCACAACGGTATAGCTCTGCACTATTCAGCCGAAGAATCAAATATTGAAAAAAACCCGGGTGATAGTATTATTAGTTTTTACGATATTAGTGATAATAGTGTAGATGCCCAGCAACCCAATTCTAATTTTAGGGCAATTTGGGTTGCTGATATTCTAAATGGAGCTTCTGCAGCACAATTCGGAGAAAATTCTGCATCATATTATTCCTTTAGTGAATTAAACCTTTCTGATTTTACTGTTATTGGTTTATTTAATCCCAATCCACCCGATTTGCCTTTACACTACCTGCTTTCAGGTGAAGACACACAAGGGGTGTTTACAAATGGCACAATGATTTCAGGTGCAGGCGTATTCGATGGCGAAAATATTCTTAATTCGAATCAGAATTACAACCATTGGCAAATTGCAACTCTTACCAACGACCAAATATTTGTTAATACTCAGGAAGTCAATTATGCATCAAATATTTCTGCTGAAAGTTTAAACCTAAATATTCTAGGTTCACGAAGTCAGGCACTCGAAACACAATATTTTAATGGATTTTTGGCTGAATTAATGATTTTTAATTATAAACTGAGCTCTGATGAAATTAATTACTACGAAGAATATCTTCGACAAAAATATTTTCCTCCTGTAAACCTAGGTCAAGATTTGAGCTTAAACTGTGGCGAATGTGTTTACACAATAAATGCTCCTACCGGTTTTGTCGATTATAATTGGTCAACAGGTGAAACAAGCAGCTCCATTACAGTAAATCAATCGGGAATTTACTCGATAACAGTAAGCGATATTTTTGGATTTACATCTTCTGATGAAATTTATGTAGAATGCCCGCAACAATCGTGTTACCCAGCTCCCGATTTAGGTAATGATATTTATGTTGAGTACGGATTTTGCCCTGTGCAAATTGAAGTTGAGGATATTTATCAGAATTATTTATGGAGCAATGGCGATACACAGGCAAGTACAAGTGTAAATACAAATGGCACTTATTCTATTACCGTTACAAGCTTAGATGGATATACTTTTATCGATTCAATATCGGTATTTTATCCCGAAATAAATATGCAGGATACTGTTTTTTGTTATAGCGAACACATGATTTTAGACCCAGACCTAGAAGGAGATTATTCATATTTATGGTCTAATTCATCTATGAACTTTAGTATTCAAATTTACAATTCAGGGGAATATTGGGTGCAAATTACCGATACATCTAATTGTGAAATTATAAAAACTGCTAATGTAATTGTTGACAATTTCCAGAATAATATTTCTCTCGGCAACGACACTTCGCTTTGTAGTGGAAACTATATTAAACTTATCGAAGGTACAGAAGAAACTGTAAATTATACATGGTTGCCCGGAGGAGAAACCGATTCTACACTTTATATTTACGAGAACGGAGAGTATATTTTAATTGCAGAAAACATTAACGGCTGTATTGCATCCGATACCATTAATATTGCAATACATGGAATAGCACCTGTTCCGGATTTTGCTGTTGATAATTTTTGTTTCGGAAGTCCTTCTACATTTACCGATTTGTCGTATAATCAAGATTCTATTTCGGAACGAACCTGGATTTTTAACAATACCGACACATTATACTCCGAATTACCTCAATATACTTTTCCTGATATTGGAATAAACTCTGTTCAGCTCATTGTTGAGTCATTTGGTGGATGCATTGCAGATACTACAATATTTATTGATGTTCTTGAAAGTCCCCAAGTTGATTTTTCATATTTTCCTGTTTGCACTAATGTTTCAGCCGAATTTACTTCTGATGCTTCAATATCTGAACCTGAAACAATTACTGAACTTAACTGGGAAATAGATGGTAGCTATATTGATAACTCCGAAACACTTGTTTATAATTTTGCCGAAGCAAACGATTATTTAGTTTCTCTAACTGCTATCGCAAATAATTCTTGTTCGGGTACATACTCCGAAACGGTATCTGTACAGTCTTCTTATCCCTTACCCGAAAGTTTTACTCTTATTTCTCCACACGGGAATATATACGAAAACAATATTACTTTTAATTGGGAATACTCCGAAAATGCAATTTATTATAGATTATTAATTGCTTTTGACGAAAACTTTAATGACGTTATAACTGACATAGATAGCATAATCAATAATAGCATTACACTTGAACTTCAAGACTTGCAAGATACAGTGTATTGGAAAGTGCAAGCTTTTAACCCGTGCTTGAGTTATGCCGAAGCTGAAGTAGCAAATTTCTTTTATTTTTCTCCTGATAAATTGCCTGGGCTCAATTTATGGCTTTCTGCAGATTCAGTAGAAACCGAAAATAATTACGTATCAATATGGTACGATAAGAGTGGAAATGAACATCATCTTACACAAGACATTACATCCCGCCAACCTATTTTTGTAGATAGTGCAATTAATTATAAACCAGTTTTGTATTTTAATAGTGATAATATGCACATTGACTTTAATCAATCATTTGATCAACCAAATACAATTTTTACTGTTTATAATAATACCTCTACTGCAAGCAATCAATATGTATATGCTGGTGGACATACAAAATCTTACACCGGATCAAATCAAATCTGGATGTGGACAACAAGTTCGTCAACAAAGGTTTCTATTCCATATAATCCCGATGGTTCTTACAATATTCATTCTGATATATGGAATCAATCATCAACACGATGCTATATAAACGGAGAATTTAAAGTATCAGGGAATGTTGGTTCAGGGGTGGTATCAAGTTTTAATGTTGGAAGCCCATCTTCGGCAACTCAGTATTTTATGACAGGGAATATTGCAGAAATTATTTTTTATAACAATTTGCTTTCTGATGAAGAAAGAATTTCAATAGAAAATTACTTAATGGATAAATATTCACCTATCTTAGACTTGGGTCCTGATATTTATAAAGATTATAATTTTTGTGAAGTAATTTTAAATATTCATCCTGATTTTCAAAATATACTTTGGTCAACAGGAGAAACAACAAATTCAATTAATATACAAAACCCTGGTCAATATTTTGTACAAGTCGAAGATATTTTTGGCAGAATACAATACGATACAATTAATGTTTATTTTCCTGAAATCAGCTATCCCGAACAAACAAGTTTCTGCTCAGGCAATAATATTGTTTGGGATACTCAAATGGGAAATGATTATTCTTTCGAGTGGTCAGTTGAGGGCGAAACGGATTCTCAAATTACAATTAACGAAGAAGGTTTCTATTCTGTACTTATTACAGACACCATTGGCTGTCAACTGCAAAGCGACACATTGTATTTTGAAGAAAATATGTATGAATATACTACCTCAATCGGTCCTTCTGACACTACTATGTGTTCAGGAAATCCCTTAGCTCTTATTACCAACATCGAAGAAACTGAGAATTATTTATGGAGCACCG
>JAQVOJ010000155.1 GCA_028702675.1 Bacteroidales bacterium | reverse complement strand
CATGGATTTCTGCCATAACGAGCAACCACAATCCGGTATCTTATCTGGAAGAGCCGTATGAATCGAGAGGTTCACGTACGGTTCTGTGAGAGGTTTGGGGGTGAAACTCCCCCTTACCTACTCGATTCTTCAACATATTGTCGATTTTGTTGATTTAAAAACATTCTAACGAGACTATGCATAGGAGTATGTTTCAACTATTTTTTCAGGCATTCATTTACTTTTTCAAATCCTTCTTCGTTATCAGCAAGAACTAATAAAATATCTTTTGGTTCAATTATGGTTGAACCATTTGGCGTAATATATTTATCATTTCTTTTAATCATAGCAATTATTGCATTTTTTGGGAATGCTAAGTCCACAATTCTTTTATTCACAGCATAACAATCTGGGTAAACTTCTATTTCTTTCATTGCTGTTTTAGGAATCTCAGATATAAATTTATCAGTTTCGGAAATAGGTTTTGCTTTTTCGGGCAATGCAACATGAAACCATTTTGCAACAATTGTTAATGTTGTTCCCTGTATTAAGATAGAAGTGACAGAAATGAAAAATACAATATTAAATATCATATTTGCATTATCAATACCTGCTAATAACGGATAAGTTGCAAACACAATAGGAACAGCACCACGTAGTCCTACCCAAGAAATATAAAACCTTCTTCTTAGTTTCATTTTGAAAAAAATCAAACTGAGAAATACGCTTAAAGGACGAGCAACAATTATTAGAAATAATGATATTAGAAGTCCAATACCAATATAGGGAATAATCTGAGAAGGAAATACCAGTAATCCTAAAGTGAGAAACAAAATAATTTGCATTAGCCATGCCAATCCGTCAAACATTTTAAGAATGGTTTTCTTGTTTATAAAATCTTGATTGCCTAAATAAACTGCACAAATGTAAATAGCAAGAAAACCATTACCGCCAATGAAATCAGTTGCAGAGAAAGTTACAAACATAAGGGTAATAACCAATACAGGATAAAGTCCTTCAAAGTCAAGTTTTATTTTATTAATTATGAATTTACTTAACTTACCAAATGCAAAACCGGCAATACCTCCAAAAATCATCTGCTGAAAAAACAAAGGAATGATTGAAAAAATGCTTTGGTCTTGATTTATTACTAAAGTCAAAAATGCTATGGTCAACACGTACGCCATTGGGTCGTTACTACCGCTTTCCAATTCTAATGTTGGTCTTAAATTTGTCTTTAAGGCAAGACTTTTTGAACGTAGAATTGAAAATACTGCTGCTGCGTCTGTTGATGAGACAATGGAACCCAGCAACATACTTTCATAAATAGTAAAGTCTGTAACAAACCAAACAAAAGTGCCAAGTGAAAGGGCTGTCAGTAGAACACCTAAAGTTGACAAAACAAAACCTTCTTTTAGAATTGGTTTTACAGAACTCCAATTAGTGTCAAGCCCCCCTGAAAATAAAATAAAGTTAAGAGAAACTATGCCTATGAATTGTGCAATTTCTGGATTATCAAAGTGAATACCGCCAATGCCGTCAGAACCTGCCAGCATTCCAATTGCCAAGAAGAGCAATAAAGTCGGAACGCCAAATTTATAGGAAGTTTTTCCAACAATGATGCTTATAAATAGCAAAAGTGAGCCAACTAATAATATGTTTTCAATTGTTAAATTCATTCCTTTTTTTTCTTATTTCAGTCTGAACAAAGTTACTTTTTCTGCTTGGTTTAGTTGTCAAATAGTTCTGTTTTTTTTTCTTGTCGAACAGAAACTGTCCGTTTGCACGATGTCGTTTCGGGGTCGTTTAGCATTGCAGCCAACGTTCCGCGTATATGATTAGGGGCGGATTGCGGGGCACTTTCCTGTCGAAAAACACCGAGGTTGAAGCGGACTGTAAAACTTGATTATCCGCACCGAAACCGCACTTAATTATATACGCTGTTGTAGCCATGTGCATTATTTAATCTCTAACTCAGAACCTATTTGTACTTCAAAAGGTCCATTTATGATAGCATCATTTCGAGCATCAATTGTCAATTTTGAATTATTTTGAACATTAACATTTTGGACGTTTATATTACAACCATTTACTGTGGTATTTGTTGTAACTGTTTGATTTACAAAATTTATTGTTGGACATATTAATGTTTGAACTGCTCCATAGGCATCTAGCACACCATACCCCATATGCTCATTCCATGTACCATGTGGTTTTCCTGTTGTCGTTGAGTAGGTATAACCTCCAAGCTTTTGAGTAGTACCGCAAATTATCTCAACAATTTCTGAATAAGCTAAATTAGGGTCAATTGATAACAATAATGCAATAACAGCAGAAACCTGTGGTGCAGCAAATGATGTTCCGCTACCTGTTCTATAACCATTATTTAGATCAAGACTATAAATATCCACACCAGGTGCAACTAAATCCAAATTAGTACCATAGTTTGAGAAACTCGCCCTCATATCATCTGTACCTATTGCACCAACAGTAAGTACATTTGGATTTGATGCTGGATATGAAACTGATGAGGAATAATTATTCCCTGAAGCACATACAACTACAACACCATTATTTGTAGCATAAAGAATTGCATCATCTATTGCTGTTGATGATGAAACAGAAAGACTAAGTTGAATAACGTCTGCGCCATTATCGACGGCATCTATAATAGCATCATCAAGTATTGAACTTAATGGTCCAGTAATTCCAACGCAATATGGTAATATCCTAACACCAGTATTGTTGTCCCCTCCTGCTATTCCAGAAATACCAGTTCCATTATGTGTTTTTGCACTTATGATTCCTGCTATAAATGTGCCATGGTAATTAGTTGTTCTGGTATCGTTAGTGTTTGTAGCATAATTCCAACCCTTCCAATCGTCTATAAAACCGTTACCATCATCATCAATACCATTGCCAGTAGTTGGGTCATTAACTGTAGCCCATACATCTTCCCCATTATTTAGAAATATGTTTTGGTATAAATCATTTCCTAAACCGAGATCGGTATGTTCCCAATCGACCCCCGAATCTAATACTCCAACAACGACAGAAGAACTACCTGTAGTTACATCCCATGCTTGAGGCATATTAATTACAGGTAAATGCCATTGTAAATGCCTATCGGGATCGTTAGGAAAAAAATCAATATACGCTCCAATTGATGCATATTCAATTAACTCAATTGACTTATCTTTTTCAAGTTTTTGAATGAATTTCTCAAAATTTTCATCATCTGGTACTGTTATATCAATATATCCAAGTTTATTTATTCTCGTTACCTTGTACTTTTTATCTAATTCCTTACCTTCTGAAACCTTAACTGTAATCGTTTTTGAATCTAGATCAAAAAACTGTTCACCTTGTTTCAATTTTGGTTTATCATGCGATATAACTAATTTATGATGATTAACTATTTTTGTCTGGGAAAATGTTGTAATACTGATGAATACAAGTATTAGTAGTGCTATTTTTTTCATGATTTATTATTTAAAGATTAACGAATAATTACTTTGTTTAGGTAACTTTTTATATACCTGCCATTTATAATGGTAACCTAAAGCTGACCAGCAGTCAACGCAATGATTAATTGCTACTTCAAATTTAAACTTATCATTATTATCGCATTTAAATAATGATACAGAGGAAATCGAATCTGAAATTGATGATGTGAGTATTTTAACACCAACAATTGTAATTGTATCCATATCAACAAGATGCACTAAAGAGTCAGAATAAATTTCTTTTAGTTCTTCAACAGCGTTTATAATGAACAAAGTCGTGTCTTTATAACTTCTAATTAAGCTGTTTTCATCTGAAAATAATACATCAAGATTCTGGGAGAGATTTTCACCAATTAAGATTGGGTCAATTAATGACCATTGACATAACGAGTCATTAGGTGCGGGATCAACATTTTCATTCTTATTGCAACTTAGTCCAATCGTTACAATTAATAGAATTAATAAGTTTGTCATGTTTTTCATTTTGCAATTTGTTTATTGGTTACTACTATATGCATTCCAACTAACGTCAAATCTAACTTATTGATAATCTGCAGTTTGTAAAAATCCGACATCTTCTGGTGTTAGATCAAATTTAGTAATATTTTTACGAATTCTAGAAACTAATTTCATTTTTCTTTTTTGGTCTAAAAACAAATATTCAGATGGAGGATTATAAGGAACACCTTTTGCTAGCATATTCCAAATAATTACTGCAAGTTTTCTTGCAGTGGCATTTATGGCAGTAACACGTCCTTTTTTGTAATTAATTCGTCTAAAAAAATCAGCAAGA
>JAQVOJ010000154.1 GCA_028702675.1 Bacteroidales bacterium | reverse complement strand
GAACATAACATTATTAAAACCCATGTGTTGAATAAGCCTAAAATTCCTGAATCGTTAGTACTTAAAAACCATTGCGAGAAGCTTTCAATCATACTGATATTAATCATAATCTCATTTTTAAAAAGTGTAGCAAAATATTAAAAATTTTCATTCTTATTAGTGCTTTTAAAACATATTTTTTGGTTTTAGGGTATATTATTGAAGGAGCATTAATAGAAGCTGCATTAAAACACTTCAATTTAACAATAATTAATTCTCTATTCAAGATTCATTATATTTTTTATTTCTATATTCAATCAATCTTCGAAATTCAACCACTTTTTAAATGAAAAATCTTTTTTATTCAAATCTCCTTTCCCAAAATAAACTTTGTAGGATACTGACGGTAAAATTGGGAATAAGCTCATTTGATATAAGTTAAGTTTTGCAAAACCGTTTTCAGGACGATGAATTTCAGGGGAAGAATTATTGTTGTAATAATAGTAAATTGGATTCTGACGATTATATACATTGTAAATAGAGAATGTCCAAACTGTTTTTAATTTTCGCTTTTTCGACAGGGTTTCATATCTTAAGCCAATATCTAAACGATGATAATCTCTCATTCTTGATGAATTTCTTTCACCATAAATAAATGCTTCGTAGTATTCATTTGTAAAAGGATCTATAATAATTTGTCTGCCTAAAACTGGAGTATAAGGCAAGCCTGTTTGGTAGTTCCACACAAAACTTAAACTAAGCTTATCAGTAATTTTTCTGTTAAAGAAAATTGTTAAGTCATGTGGTCGATAATACTCATACAAATATTCATTACCACCATTTATATTGTCAAACTTACGAGTAGATTTGCTAAAATGGTAAGATATTAAGCCTGTCCAGTCACCATAGTTCTTTTTAATCATGAATTCTAAACCGTTTACCTCTCCAGTCCCACCTATTTCAATTGATTGTTTCCAGTTTTCCAGTTCCGACAAATCGTAAACATTTTTTTCTGATGCTATTAGATTTGATAATTCTTTATGATAAGCTCCGATACTAACATTAAACATATTTTTTCGAAATGCTTTTGTCCATGATAGTGATGTTTGCACTGAGGTTGAAATTGGAACATCTTTACTTGAAGGTATCCATATTTCGTTTGCATAAATATTTCCACTGGAAACCAACAAATGAGACGCTTGATTTACATGCATGTAATTAATATTCACAGAACCTAATTTATTAAGATTAAAGCTAAAATCTAATCTTGGTTCAATAAAAAATTGAGAAGTATCTGATAAAAAATAATTACCTAACCTTGCTCCAATTTCAGCATTAACAAATTTGAATAAACTAAACTGGTTTGATAATGATAACGAGGAATTGACAATTTCTTCGGATAGAATTGTATGCGAGTTGTTTTCACCCAAAACCTTGTAGTCGAAAGGCGTATTTTTAAAATAGCTTATGTGTAAACCTCCAACCATCAACCAATCTTGAATAACATTTAACGACAAAACTGAATTTAAAGAGATATCCTGCACTTTTGAAGTGAACTTATTGTTAAATCCTTGCACGGTTGAATTTGTATAAGATTGTATGTCGCTTACCCTGTATATAGAATATGAAAGATTAGTTTTACTGAATATTTTGGGACTAATAATACAATTCCATGAGGCTGCACTCATCATATTCCCCCAAATGTTTTTTGCTCTTATTTTTGTATTAAAATGATCATTTTCGTCTTTTTTGTTCCAAACATTTAAGTAATCGTCGCCTTGAAAAACATTTACTGCCAAAGTATTACGTGCATTAGCTCTATAAACCGATTTAAAGTTTACATCGTGAAAGCCATAAGTCATAAAATAACCTCCACCATCAGATATTCCGCTAGCTGCAAATAATAAAACATCAAATAAAGTTTTTCGTGCAGTAAGGATATAGGTAAATTTATTTGTAAATTTTCCCTCAAGACTTAAATTTGCATCGGTAATTCCAATTCCAAAACTTCCTTTAAACTCGTTTGAATTACCAGAACGTTGTGTTATATCAATTATTGATGAAAGTTTACCACCGTATCTTGCAGGAAATCCTGCTTTATAAATTGTAATATCATTAATAATATCAGGATTAAAAACTGACATAAATCCTCCCAAATGATTTACATAAATTAACGCAGAATTATCTAAAAGAAACAAATTTTGACCAGGGTCGCCTCCTCTTACAATCAACAAACTTGAAGCTTCGGTTTGTGATTGAATACCGGGTAAAACCTGAGCGGATTTTACAATATCTGGTTGCCCTCCTAGACTTGGCAACTCTGTAATTTCTTGAATATCTAAGCTAGATACATTTATCGAATTGTTACCTTTAGCATTAATTATAACTTCCTCTAATTTGTAAGATAAAGGTTTTAAGTAAACATTAATAATTGTATCTTTTGCCTGATTAAGTGAAACTGTTTGTGTTTGATAACCAACAAACGAAGCTTTTAATTCTGAGGAATTTGTTTTAAAAACATAATATCCTTGAGTATTTGTTGTTGTTCCAGCGGAATTAATCGAATCGATAATATTTGCTCCAATAATTGCTTCCTTTGTTTCGGCATCGTAAACAAAACCTGAAATGGTAATTTGTGAATTAACAACAAGTGCAGAAAAAACAATGAATATAAGAAAGACACATTTTTTCATAACTTAGTCAATTATTCCTATTATATCGCTGATGGTTTGAGAATATCCACAAAAAATCCCGTAGCCATTTTTAATATTTGAAAACAAATTTGTTGGAACAATTGTGGCGTTTGAAAAGTCAGGGTAACGACCTAAATTATAATCGGTTATGCTCGTAACATATTTATAATAGTTAAAATCTACTGCTTTAATTATTAATTGATATTGGTGTTTTTCGGGTGGATAAGAATAAGAATGATGCTGAATTTTCAAACACTTTGAAATACTCTCAGCATTAAACCCACTATTATCAAAATACAAAACCGGATATTCTTCAATTACATAATCAGCCGTTGTGTTGTATATTAAGATGTAGGCTTCAAAATAACATTCTTTAGATTTATTGTTTAGGATTGTAAAATTTAGTTGTGGTTGAAGAATTCCCTCGTTATCTACCCAAGCGTTTTCATTTACATAAAAATCTAATAATTCTGGTTTTGCTGGAATTAGACATTCCGAACTAACGGAATCATTGTCTTTATTTACTTTTAATGTAAAAGAATCGTTCTCTCTAATTATATAATCTGAAACGTAAATCCCGTTTTCAACATAAGTAAAACTTAAGAATAACGAATCTTGATTATACATTTCAATATTGGCATTGCTAATGTTTTTAAGTTGATATTCGTTTAGTTCGTCGGTTAAAGATATATGCAATTGAACATATTCTCCCTCAATTAAAATCGAGTTTGCTGTTAGTGTGTTTTCAAAACATTTAAACTCATCTTGTACGATTTTACGACAAGATGAGCTTAAAAGTAGTAATGAAATAAAGATTATTAATACTCTTTTCATAAAATTTAAAATTTAAAATTCAAACCAAGTTTTAACCCATTTTGAAAGTTGTGATTTTCAACATGTTTAGACAATAGAAACCCCCACTTGTATTCAAGATTTATTCCAATATTTCTACTTATATAAAATGTAGAACCAATTCCAATATCACTATTTAATGTATGTGAGGAATGATAGTTTGACTTTGAAAAAAATAAACCTGTTTGGTTGAAAACATAAGCATCTAATCTGAAATACCTATTATTAGACTCAATTAAAAATGGGAGAACATGAAACCTATTTTGAATACCTGCAAAATTCAATGAATTAAATGCTGCATTATACTTGTAATAATAAAAACCTGATTCCATGAACTTGGTTAAGCCATAGTTCGCAGATAGAGAAACTCCATTTTTCTTTTCTTTATATTCCGACACTATTTTGTATTGCATCCTTACGTATGAAACATCTAAAGTTATTCGATTTTTTAGATAAGATGATTTTTGCGCATTAGTTAATGTTGGAATAATTAATAGTATAAATAGAAGCTTGAATTTCATTACATCAAAAATGTTTTACACAGCAAATATAAATAAAATAACTGCCCTTTTTTTAATGCAGAAATATAGTTTTGAAGCTCTTTTGATTCTATTGATTTGAAGTTACACCCAACTTTTAAAGCAAGTATTAGCCAATTAATAGCACCTAGTAGAATAAATCAAATTCCATAAAACAGTTTACAAAAAACTCTGTTATTATTGTGGTAAATTATATTGTTATTAAAGCTTTAAACAACATATTATTAATAATAATTGGAATTGTT
>JAQVOJ010000153.1 GCA_028702675.1 Bacteroidales bacterium | reverse complement strand
TTAAATGTTTAACTCAATTTAGTAACTCTGATAATGTCTCACAATCCGCCCAAGTCTTCACAAATATTAACAAAGCTAATTACATGAAAAAAAACACAAATACATTCTTTAACATGAATTAAGCTATTGTTTATGTGGCAAAACAAACTTAAATTTGCCGGCATTATAGTAAAATTACTGATTTAAAGAAAGCAAGATGAAGAAGAGCTTTGATCCTAAGTTGAATTATCTCGAAACCCTAAACAAAATTGGGTACATAAATCGCAAACAAGCAAGCCAATCTGACTACGACAGAATCGGGTTTATGTCGGGGCTTGAAGTACATCAGCAACTGCTAACCGAAAAGAAACTTTTTTGTCATTGTCCGGCCGGTATATATCACGAAGACGAAGAGTACGATGCTGAAATTATAAGACATATGCGTCCCACTTTAAGTGAACTCGGCGAATATGACGGCACAGCGCTCATGGAATTTAAGACCCGCAAGAAAATAATTTACCGCATTAATAACGACAATGCTTGTACATACGAAGTTGACGACACTCCACCGTTTCCTATAAATCGTGAAGCCTTAAATGCCGGACTACAAATTACAATGCTTTGCAAAATGAATGTTGTAGGCGAAGTACATATTACACGCAAACAATATCTTGACGGCAGTATTCCAACAGGATCTCAGCGAACTGCAATTCTTGGTGTAGAAGGAGAAATACCTTTAAAGAATAAAAAAGTTAAATTAATTCAACTTAGTATTGAGGAAGACTCATGTCGTGAAATATCAGATATTGCCCATACTCGTGTTTATAAGACAGATAGATTGGGAATGCCACTAATAGAAACAGTAACTTATCCTGAATTTGTAAATCCTGATGAAGTAAAAGAAGGCTGCGATTATATTCGTTTCTTAAACCGTTCAACGGGGAAAGTACGTACAGGCATTGGAGCAAGTCGCCAAGATGTAAACGTAAGCTGCAAAGGAGGAACACGTGTTGAGATTAAAGGGGTTGCTCATACAAAATGGATACCTGAACTTACTCATAACGAAGCCTTTCGTCAATGGGCACTACTTGCAATACGCGATGAACTGCTAAAGCGTTGTAATGCTTCGGATTGGGAAATGGAAGCCGTTAAATTAGATTATGATGCCTTTTCGGTAACATACCCACCAATTAAAGAAGCTCGCGATAAAGGAGAAGAATTATACGCTGTAAAGCTTCCTTGTTTTAAAGGAATTCTTTCGCATTTTACACAACCCGGCAAAGTTTTCGCAGACGAAATTTCGGAAAGACTTAAAGTAATTGCCTGTATTGAAAAACCTCACATGGTACATACCGAAGACTTTGAACCGATAATAACTGATGCTGACATGGAAATTATTCAATTAATGCTGTCTGCAAATCTTGAAAAAGATGCAGTATTAATTTTCTGGGGTCCAACCAATGACATTAAAACAGCGTTAGAAACTATCGAAGAGCGTTGCAAAATGGCTTTTGAAGGTGTACCTTCAGAAACACGTAAATCCTTTGAAGACGGAACAACAATTTTCGAGAGAGTTTTACCTGGTGCCGACCGAATGTATCCTGACACAGACTCTGCTCCTATCCCTCTGTCAGATGAATATATCGACAATCTTAAAGCAGACTTGCCTAAAGATTTGTATGAATATATACTAATGCTTAGAAAATGGAATATTCCCGAAGATACATTTACTTATATTCTAAGTAAAAACTTGATGCCTCTAATAATACGCATTGTTGAGGATTTTAATATTTCTCCCAAACATGTTGCGTTATTATTTGCACATAAATTAAAACATATCGAAGGACAATATATCCAATCTCCAGAATTTACATACGATAAAATATATGAACTGATAAAATTTCTAAAAGACGAAGATTTACATTGTCCACTTGGAGTTAAAATGCTTCCTGTAGTTTACGAACACCCAAATATGGATTTTCATTCAGTTCTTACTACAATCAAGTTTAAGAAAAAAAACAAAAAAGATATTATTGAGCAAATTCCATTTTTAAAAGCAAAATTTGCAGCTAATCCGCAAAACAATAGTAATGAAAACATGATTAATTTTATCATGGGACAACTAAAACCTTCAGCAATTGGCAACATGAACATGGATGAGCTTTATAATGAGGTAGTTAATCAAATTAAAATCAAATAATCTTTTTGCTGATATGAGTAACAGCGATTTATTTCAAGGGTACAAAGGGAAAGCATTAGAAGTGCTAAAAAAATACAATGTAAGAGTTTGGGGACAAGCCGAAATTAATACTACACGAGGAGCATTTAAAGGCACAGTACTTCCAAGGTCTGAGAATGATGACGAATTTCATATTGTTTTAAAAGTAATAACAGGATATAATATCGGTATTGATGTAAATAATATTACTTCGATGACAGAAACCGGTTTTAAGAAAGCAAACTACGCTATTCCTGAAAAGGAATTCCCATACACTAAAGGGTTACCAAGTGTGAAGCTTTTTGGCACAGGAGGCACAATTGCAAGCCGTTTAGATTATCGTACAGGTGCTGTTATTCCTGCATTTTCACCGGGTGAACTTTATGGCGCAGTTCCAGAACTTGCTGACATTTGTAATCTTGAAACCGAAAAGATTTTTGCTGTATTTAGCGAAAATATGGGACCAGCTCAATACATTGCTCTTGCAAAAGCTATTGGTAAAGAAATTGAAAAAGGTACTGATGGTATAGTAATAGGTCATGGCACCGACACACTACATCATACAGGCGCAGCACTTACATTCATGTGTCAAAATCTACCTGTTCCAGTTGTGCTTGTTGGATCGCAACGTTCATCAGACCGCCCAAGTTCCGATGCTGCTCTTAATTTAATGCACGCAATGAAAACTGCAGGCGAAAGTGATATTGCCGAAGTTCTTGTTTGTATGTTTGGACCTACTTCTGACGAATACGGTCTATTACATAAAGGAACTAGAGTACGAAAAATGCACTCTTCGTATCGTTCTACTTTTAGAACTATTGGAGACACACCCGTTGCTATGGTTAGTCGCGATAAAATAACTCCAATTAAAAAAACTTATAATAAACGCCGTAGCGACAAAGATGTGGTAATAAAACCATATTTCAGTGATAAAGTTACAATGCTTTATTACTACACAGGAATGAAACCTGACACTATCGACTTATTAGTAGAAGCCGGATATAAGGGTATTATATTTGTAGGCACAGGTTTAGGACACGTAAATAAAGAATTATATCCTGCAATTGAACGTGCACAAAAAGCCGGAGTACACATGTATATGACCTTGCAAACAATTTGGGGATATGTACACATGTTTGTTTATGATACAGGTCGTGATATGATGGCTAAAGGCATTATTCCTGCCGGCAATATGCTTCCCGAAGTTGCATATATTAAACTTGGATGGGCTCTTGGACAAACAGATGATCCTGAAGAAGTTAAAAGAATAATGCTTACTCCTATAAATGACGAAATTACAGAACGTGAACCATACAATGGCTATTTAGTATATCAAGGCGGAGTACCCGAAGTAGAAGATTTTATCCGCAGGGTTCATAAATAATGTCGGCAGAAGATATTAATAACACTATTTTCAAGCTTAAAAAGGCACTTAAAGAACCTTTGCCAGGAATAATCGCTCAAAAAAGGATGATGCCTGAAATTCATTCTTCTCATTTAGAGTATTTTTCAGATAAACCATTGAGAAAGGCAGCAGTACTAATTAGTTTATTCCCTTTCAATGGGCATGTTGGTACATTATTTATTGAACGGACACAAGACACAAGTCCACATAGCGGACAAATAGCATTTCCTGGTGGAAGGTTTGAACCTAATGATAATACACTTATAAATACAGCAATAAGAGAAGCAAACGAAGAAATAGGAATAAATCCTGATGAAGTAGAGATTATTGGCAGTTTAACACCTATAGAAATTCCTATAAGCGGATTTTCTGTAACTCCAATAATTGGCGTTTTACAAACCGACCCCAAAATAAAACCCTGCCCAACTGAAGTACAAAACTATTTTAAAGTTACACTAAAAGAACTATTGAATACCAATAATAAAACGACCGGAGAAGTACCGGTTCGTAACAAAAGAATAACAACACCCTATTATAAGCTGAAACATACTATAATATGGGGAGCCACCGCTATGGTTTTGAGCGAATTTGAAGAGATATTCTCTAAAGCTAAGCAATAATCTTTGTAAGCTTAGTTTACCTAGATTCCGCTGAATTTTACTCTTATATCAATCTCTTGTAATATAATCCCCTAAAACCTAAACCCTAAA
>JAQVOJ010000063.1 GCA_028702675.1 Bacteroidales bacterium | reverse complement strand
GCGGCTTTGCAATTGGAATTTGGATAGCCAGTATTTCAGTACGATACAGAGATACTTCCAAATTAATTCCATACATTGTAAATTTCGGATTCTTTATTACTCCGGTATTTTATCCAAGTACCATTGTACCCGATGCTATTAATTTTATTTTATATATAAATCCGGCAGCATTTGCAATAGAAGGGTTTCGTTGGGCAATGTTTGGCTCAGCTATGCCAAGTGTTTATTATTTGATTAGTCTTGTGCCTATGTGTATTTTACTTGTATGGGGTTGGCACAATTTCAGGAAAAAGGAGAAGTATTATGCCGACCTTATCTAATAATAATATTGCAATAAAAGTTAATGAATTAAGCAAAACTTATTCAATAAACCAAGATAAGAGAAGTGGAGGAATAATTCACGCTCTCAACAATGTTAGCTTTGAAGTTGATAAAGGCGAAATAGTAGGTATAATTGGTCCCAATGGTTCAGGCAAAAGTACTTTATTAAAAATTATAAGCGAAATTACGGCACCTACATCGGGTTCTGTAGAAGTTAAAGGCAAAGTTGCCAGTATTCTAGAAGTTGGTACAGGATTCAACCCTGATTTGAGTGGCAGAAAAAACATTTACCTCAACGCCCGCCTGCACGGGATGAAAAAAGCCGAAGTAGATTCTAAATTTAATGATATTGTTGAGCTTTTTGGTTTCCCCGAATTTTTAGATACTCCTGTAAAACAATACAGTAGCGGGATGTATATGCGCCTTGCATTTGCCGTAGTAGTACATTTAGATGCTGATATATATTTGTTTGATGAGGTGTTGAGTGTGGGGGATGCGGAGTTTCGAGGCAAAGTAATTGAAAAACTTGAAGAGCTAAAGAAATTTACGAAAACAGTAATGTTTGTTTCGCATAATATGAATGAATTTATCAATGTATGCGATAAAATGCTGGCACTAGAGAAAGGAAAATGTATTAGTTACGGAAGCCCGGGTTCAGTTGTTGTAAGAGACCATCTAAACGAATTAGCAGGTAATGAGGATAATATTAGTGAATATTACGAAAATTTAGGCAAAAAGAAACAAATATTAGATGCAGAACTTATTGATAGAGTAGAACCTGTGTCTTGTAAATTAAAGTTTAACGATAATGGTAAGATGCAGGTTATGTTTGAGTATTCGATTGAAAATGACATGGCTAATGTTAAGAATTATTTATTAATAAAGGATAGAACTACACGCCCAATTGTTCAACTAAGGTTTAGAAATTTACTTAATAAAGAAAATAATAGATTTATTGAAGTACTTGATTTTAATTCTAATGCATTTGGGCAGTATTTATTCATTTTTGATGTAATTTGTATGGTAAATGATAAACCTGCGTTTGTATTACCCCAAATATTACAGCACAAGTTTGAATCAAACAACCTTCAGATTGGACTTATAGATATCGATAAACTCTGAATATGAACGAAATAGCTGGAATATTTTTTAAAACTGATGAATTAAATTTGACTAATTTTTCAGCTAAAGCTGTTCAATTTTTTAAAGAAAAATTTGCAGGTTTAACTGCTGAATATTTAGAAGATAATATAATCTTACTTTCAGCTTCAAAAACTAACAAGAAAAGGGAAATACAAGAGTATAACGAACACATTACTGCATTAGGAGGCTATTTGCTCAATGAACCTGAGGCAACGAATCTTAATAAATATGAGCCTGGTTTATTTCACGGAAAATTTCTCTTTTTACATATTAATAAAATTGAGAGAATAACAAAGATTTATAATGATATGCTTGGTCATTTTCCTGTATTTTATTATGAAAACCATGATTTATTTTGCTTTTCTTCAGACCTGAGCTTTTTGTTAAGTCTTGATATTGACAAAACAATTTCGAAACAACACATTGCTGATTATTTTTTTTGGGGGAGCACTTTACCAGGAACAACTTTTTTTGAAAAGATTAAATTACTTCCTCCTGCAAGCGAGATAGTTATTGACAAAAACACTGTAAAGTTTAATAATTACACTGTTGAGAATAAATCATACGATTTTAAGAACATAAATGAAGCAGCAGAAACATTAACAGAAGTAATGCGAAGTGTAATAAAGTCGTATTATGATTATTATGGGAAACTAAATTTTACTTTAACAGGAGGCTTGGATACCAGATATATTGCATCTTTGATTGACCCTGATTGGGATGTGGAATTTGTGACTGTTGCAGACAGGTATGTTAACGATGATGAGAATAATGATATAATTATTGCCAAAGAAATTGCAGAATTGCTGGGTATAAAACACATAATATTTAACAATGATATATACCCTAAACTAAATAGATATGATATAGAATATTTTTATAAAAAAAACTTACCAATAGAAAATCGCTCATTAATTCTGGGTGTATTTGGAAGTGAGATTCTTAAGATGCAGGCTTTCTTACTTGTCAATCCCTTTTTGAGTAAAAAAATAGGTTTTGTTGATAATGACTTTTGCTTGTTATATCCCGAATATCCTACCTTTAAAAATGCAATTTTTAATAAAAAGAAAATTCCATTTTTAAGCTTATTAAAGAATAATATTAAAAGTGATTTCAAAGAAAGGAGTGTCTCTTATTTTAGAGAAATAATAGTTACTAGTAAAATTAATAAATTAGCACCTATTGTTGATATAATTGCAAGAAGTTATTTTAGTAATTTCTACGGAGGACATAAATCGGGAAATATGCAGCATCATCAGTTGTTTTCAAGTTTTATTATGCCTTTTGTCGATAGTGAAGTGCTTGATGTATTGTCATCTTTCCCTATGAATTATTTTGGCAAAGAAGATGGGACAATATACTCTTATTTATTTTCAGTGCTTTATCCAAAACTTGGTCAAATTCCTACTAATTCAGATTATCTGACAGTAAATAGTAAAATTTTTGCTAAGTCAGAAAAGGGGATTAATCCATTGGATAATTATGTTTCTGAAATGTCAAATTTAAAAGATGCAAATGAAATAAGTTTTGAATATCTTGACGATGTTTTTATATCTACACGGTTTTTAAATTATGTTAAAAAAAGTAGATGGTTTAATACTGCAGCTTACGACTTTGGTGTTTGGATTAAATATGTAAATAGTTTTAACTAGTTTCAGAGAATATGAAAAAGATACCTTTTTTCGGAATTACTAGAATGCTGAAAAAACAAGACAGTAGTATTTTTAGTTTACTGGTAAGTAAAATCCGTTCTGGTGTTTTTGTTGACGGGCTTAATACTTTGCAGCTTGAAGAGGAATTAGCTAAATCTTATAATAGAAATAATGCAATCTGTGTAAGTAGTGGTACCGATGCACTGTTTTTAGTATTAAAATCATTAGGGATTGATAAAAACGATGAGGTTCTGGTTCCTGCTATTTCATTTATTGCAACTGCAACAGCAATTACTCGTGTTGGAGCAAAACCAGTATTTGTAGATATAAATCCCAATAATGCTTTAATGGATTTAAGTGATGCAGAAAAAAAGATAACTGCCAAAACAAAAGCTGTAATGTTTGTTGACCTTTATGGGAATTTGCCTGATTTTGAAGTTGTTGAGGATTTTGCTAAATCTAACAACTTGTTCCTTATTGAAGACGCTGCCCAGGCATTTGGTTGCGAAAGGAATAATCGAAAAGCCGGATCGATGGGAGATGTAAGTATATTTAGTTTCGACCCTACAAAGCCTGTAAGTGCATTTGGTACCGGTGGTGCTGTGATTACAGATAATGATGATATCGCAAAATTCTGCAGGGCGGCAAGGCAAAACGGAAAGAACCCCAAAACCGGAGAATATGATCAGTTTGGAATAAATAGCAGAATATCAGAATCGCAAGCTGCACTTTTAAACTGGCAATTAGAATCGTTTGAGAACACTTTAAAAATAAGGCAGCAAAAAGCAAAATATCTAATAGAACAAATAAAAAATCTGCCTTTACAAATATTGGTAATTGAGCAAACTAATTATTCCGGTAATTTTCATAAATTGGTTATTGCTTGCGATAATAGAGATGATTTGGTAAGATATCTTAATAAAAATAGCATTGAAACCCATGTTCATTATCGGGAATGTTTATATCAACATCCGGTATTAAAAGAATTCGCTTCAGATTGCTTTAATGCCGAAATGCTTACACATAAATTACTCACTTTACCGTTTTATCCTGAACTTGAGGTAGAAGATATTGAATATATTGCTCAAATCATACATAATTATTTTAACGAAATTCATGTCTAAATCTATGATAATAATTGAAAAAGCAAACTAAAATACTTGTAAAATTATTCCCATGTGTAATAACTGTGTTACTGGTATTTTTTGCTCTGCATTATATGAGGACAGCTAGGTATTATGGGGAGTTTTCATTAAGTATTTTCGACAGAGAAGGAATCAATATTACTCAAGAGTTCGAATTTTATGGACTAAGTTATTTTGGGGATACTATTGAGCTTTACCCTCAAAAACTGGAGTATAAAAATAAATCACAGGTTTATTTAAAATCACTTATGGTTAATAGCTTTTATTCACTTGATTCGATCGAAGTCAGGTTGCAGGATGATAGCTTAACTTCTGTTAATCAGGGATTTAAAAAAGGAAACAATGTTATTAAACTTGCTTGCAATGAAAGTATAAGAGATAAAATTATATCAATAAAGATTTTTAGATATTTATTCGTTTTAATACTTGTTTTATTCTTGATTTCCTTATTGTTTGTGATTTTTGATAAAGAAGTATTTAAACTTTTGAATAAAAAGATAATTAAGTTTTTCTTTTTATTAATTCTTGTGCTAATAATTGTAGTTGCAATAGTTTTATTGGTTCGAAAATTTCATACTAATCCGTCAGAAGTTACTTATTATCCTGATTTTAATTATGAGACAAATTTCAATTATACTCTTACTAATTGTAACTCAGAATTGCAGATTGAAATTAGAGACACTTCAGGTTCGGGTTTGGAGTTCATATTTAATTTGAACGATAAGTTTTGGTTTAACGAAAATGATTTTAAACGTAGTTTATTGAATCTAAATATCGATTCAACTTATGGAACACCTGCTGATATTTTGAAAGCGTTTAAACTAGTATCAAACTATACCTACCATAAATGTCCACACGAAAAAATACAGAGAGCAAAAGTTCTAAATAATCCATATTTATTATTAAACTCAATAGGAAGTGGTTTGTGCAACAATAGGGCTGTAGCATTATCGTTTTTAACAAATTCACTTGGATATAGAGCAAGACTGCTCTCAGTAGATGGGCATGCATTTTCGGAAGTTTTTAATAATGATAAATGGATATTGTTAGATCCTGATTATGGATTGTCTCTTATTACTTCAGAACAAGAAATAGCTTCAATAAGCGAAATCCGTAATGAATCTGATTTAAGACCTAAAGTCGTGAGTAATTGCTTTTTTATAAATAATTTTGAAAATAGTTTTAATCCCTACCCAATAAGACTTGAGAATTTATACAAAAGGGAAACTTTAACAAGCAGTTTCTATAATGAGAAATTAAGTAACCAGAATTCATATTTTGAATTACCCAAAGGTTCTACGGTTACATTTCCATTGTTTTGCGATAGTATTGATTCATATCTTATGAAAGTAAATATAAGCGGAAACTATTTTGGGAAAGTAAGGATACCTTTGCTTATACATTCAATAAGAGGAAATAGTTTATACGATTATTATTATCTCGACACTAATATGTTTTTGTACGATGAGTTCTTTGTTAGTGGTACAAATATCGAGATTCTGGCATTTATTAATCCTTTGCTGTTTATTCCCGATATAGATCAAAAATTTGAATTTACTTATTTATCAAGTAGAAAAACTAAGCCAAAAATTAAATTTTCTGAAAAATCAGATACTTTAAATTATTTTACAAGCATTCCTCAAATAATGCAATTATTTAATGAAGTTAAGTTGTATTATTATGAAATTGCTTGTGAATATTTAATTGATAAGAATAATGAAATATTGGTATGGAATGATTTTGATAAACTAATCTGTGCATATGTGCCGGAATTTGAAAATGACACAATTTTGAGAATGCAAGTGAAAAACTTATTTGTTAAAGTGAAAGAACAAAATGAAGATTTTCAAGATATAATTAATGATCCGGGAATTGTTGCTGTATTAATTTTTTTATCAGAACATAATTATTCTTATAACTATTATTTAATTTTATTTAATTACATCGGAAATCTGAGTGAATATAAACCCATTTAGAAATTGGAACATATATCAAATCAAATATTACAGAAATTTAATAAAGACAGGTTGAAACATCGATATCTGTGCGATGCTCCTTTCACATCTCTCAAAATTAGTATGGACGGAAGAGTTTCTCCATGTTGTTTTAATAAATCAATGGATGAACAATACTTCACGAAATCACTTCAGGATATATGGAAAGGTGATGTCTTTGAATCGTATAGAAAAAACATAAAGAAAAATAGATTACCGGCAGCTTGCATTAATTGTGAAAAATCTTTACAAAATGGTGAATTTCATTCAGTGAAAATTCGTCAATACGATAATATGAGAATTCCAAAATTCCAAAAAATAAAACCACGGGTTATTGAAATGGCATTGTCTAATAATTGTAATCTTGAATGCATCATGTGTAACGGGAGATATTCGTCTGCAATTAGAAAAAACAGAGAGAAACTACCTCAGTTAGAAGCAAAATTCGGGCAAACATTCAGAAACGAATTACTGGAATTTATTCCGGGATTACAAAAGGCGGTTTTTGCTGGTGGTGAACCATTTCTAATTCCATTGTATTACGATATATGGGAAGATATTATTAGAATTAACCCTACTTGCGTGATTTCAGTTATTACAAATGGTACTGTTTTAAATGATAAAGTAAAGGAAATACTTGATCGTGGTAATTTCAATATTGTATTGTCTTTTGATGCTGCGAAGAAAGAAACCTATGAAAATATTAGAATAAATGCTTCTTATGAAGAAACTATTTTTAATATGGAGTATTTTGATAATTATTTAAAGCTAAAAGGTAAAAGACTTCACATACCGATTTGTCCACTTAAAGAAAACAGATTTGAAATTCCTGATATAGTAAGATTCTGTAACCAACGACAATACTCAATGAATTTTGTTACTGTTACTTCATCTTTTTCACATGCTATGTGGGCATTAAATTCGGATGAATTAATTCAACTAAAAGATTATTATTTGACACAAAACTTTGAGCTGAAAGATGAGAATTCCAAAATAAATATTATGGAGTTTGACGATTTAGTTTCCAGAATAGATATTTGGATTAAAGAAGCGAATTTGAGAGAGAATTTTAAATCAAAATTTGATTTATCCCAAAGCAATGTTAAAGAGCTAAAACGGAAATTCTTTGTAAATATATATAAGTGTTTGAGTGATTTATATAGTGGAAGTGAATATCGCGAAAAAAAACAGCTTATTCAAAATAATTTTAGTGAAGCTCTGATGGAATTGCCGGATTATTTTGAGTCAAATCATTTCTATGCTGTGCTTAATAAAATTTCTCCTTTAGCCATTATTAATATCTTACTTAATTTTCATGTTTCAATGATTGCTGAAAATGCAAGAGAAATTTTTTACTATAATAATTATTAATTTGAATATGTTCTTTTTTTTTTATTTTTGATAATAAAAAGAACGAAATAGAACCTACAATTAGTAAGAAAAATCTAAATATTATCCTGATTAGCGTCTTAATAGCATTACCTGTATTTGTGTTATTGTTTTTTAGCTTTTATTATCATAATACGTCTTTTAATTCAGATATTAAGATTGTTTCAAAAGCAGATAATATAATAGTAATTATTACACCTTTAAATAGTAAAATAGAGTACTCGAATAAAGCTGGTGACACACTCCTAATTTATAAAAGACCTGTAAAAGAAATATATTTTTCCGACTCAATTAGTGGTAAAAGCGAGTTAAATATTTCATTAGAACACATAAGTAATGAGTCTGCTGATTGTAATATTGAATACAATAAAACAATAATTGGCATATTTGAATTTTTCAAAGAAATTCGTTTGCATTTAGTTTTATATGCGTTCCTCTTAGTCTGGATTATATGTTTTTTTCTGGTTAATAAGCTCAGGATACAAAGTATCATTAATCTAAACATATATCGTTTGTTAAAATATATTATAAGAAATAAACCAGCTAAAACACCTGTTCTAAATACTACTAATGATAATTTGTCAAAGTTTTCTGTCAAACCTGTGTTTATTGTTTTAATAATATTATATGCACTAAGCATTTTTATCGGTATAGGTAGCTATAATATACAACAACACGAAAGCGGAAAATGGAGGGCTTTGGTAGCACTCGAAATGAAATATTCTGGTGATTATGTTACGCCTACTTTAAATGGTGAAAAATACTATAATAAGCCACCCTTGTTTAATTATTTGCTTATCCCTTTTGTTGATTCTGAAAATGATTTAGAGCTTAAGCTTAGATCTATAAATATAATATGTATTGTTTTACTTTTATTAACTAGTTTCTTGGTTTTTAGGAAACAACTAAATAAACAACAGGCTCGATTTGCACTTTTAGTTTTTGCTTTTTCTCCACTTTTGTTTTTTAAAAGTTCTATGTTTCTGAATCTTGACCCATTTTTCTCTTTATTGATTGTTATTTTATTTTATTTAAATTATGTAGGCTTCAACAATTCAAAAGTATTGAGGATGTTTGTTGGAGGATACTTAATTACTGCACTTGCTTTTTTAACAAAAGGCTACCCTGCACTGTTTTTTCAATTGGCATCCTTATTATCACTAAGTCTGGTTTATAAAAAGTTTAAAATTCTAATTTCTTGGAAGCATTTTATAGGGTTGTTGGGTTTTTTTGTTGTACTTGGTTTTTATGTGTTTTTCTATCTATCAGTAAACCCGGGTGTTGATTGGCTTGTACATTTAATGGGTGATGTTAAATATAAGCTTGATATTGGTATAGCAAGAAACCTTGAAAATTTTATTTCTTTCTGGGGCAAATCTATTATCGCTTTCCCTGTTTTATTTTTTATGCCATTTGTTTTATCAAAAGAGAATCTGTATTTTATATTTAAGAATAAATTTGATGCCTATTGTACAATTTTGTTCATTATAGGATGTTTACCTTTTCTGTTTGGGGATTATTATCAACAATATATATTAATGTTAATCCCATTTATTATAATCCCAATTGTTCGTTATTTAGGATCATATACAGGAATTGCCAGAAACAGGATTTATGGTTTTTTAATATTCAATATTATTGCATTAATAATATCTCTGTTGGTAAATCACTTTAGTATGGCTTTTACAGGAATAATTTCAATCTTAATTGTAGTATTATTTACTGTTTACTTGTTTAAGCCTTCAAAAATATTTGTGATTTGGCTTATGTTTTTTGGAGTTTTATTGATTGCAAGACCTGTGTTTACATATACTTCAATTTGGAAAGACAATAAAGAATATTCGAATATTAAGAGTGATGCTAAGAACCTTATTAAAAAAATTGATAGCAAAAAACTCTATTTATATCCTGATAGAGAGAATATAAATTATGCAACAATGTATTATCTGAGTTATTATTACCAAAATATTATTTACGTTAATGATGCATTAGTAAATAATGAGTGCTTTTTCTTGTCCTTAGAAGAGAATATGCCAACCAATGCTTTGATTATAGATAGTATTGCACAACAGATATCATATAAGCATCCTGACCCATATGGCTTGTATCATAAGAATTCTGTATTGTATTTGTATGAATTCGAACCCAACTAAGTGCGATTTACATTCTTTCTAAGTCAAAGTTGTATGGTTTGTTTAAGGAAACAGTATGTTTTGGCTTATTTATTTCGATGTTTATCAAATAATTTTTGATACCTTAGCATCGCAAAGTGATAATTGTTGTGTTTTTAATGAATTGTTTTTTTGTTAAATTTGATTTGATATGATAATCGTTGGAGCAGGTAATCTGGGTAAATTAATTATAGATCAGATGATAATGGATAGCCATCCGGAATTATTAAATGAAATTGTTTTTTTTGATAATATATCAGATAAAAAAAAGGTTTTTGATAAATTTTCAATTTATAATAATATAGAATTAATACCCCATAAATTTAATTCACATAATTATTTTGTTGCAATAGGGAATCCCAGACTTCGAAAACGAATGGATAGTTTTATGACAAATGAGATGAATATACAACCAACAAGTATTATCTCTGAGTATGCTAGAGTCTCAAAATTTTCATCTGTTCAGAATCAACTATATGTTGGACCGCTTACAGGTATTTATCATTCATGTAATATTGGTTATTGCAATATAATTCACTCATATGTGAAAATTGATCATGGGGTCTTCATAGGTGATTATGTAAATGTTTCTACAGGAGCTACTTTGCTTGCTGATTGTTCGATTGGTGATTTTACATTTATAGGAGCAAATGCCTTAGTATTGCCAAACGTAAAAGTAGGCAAGTATTGTTATATTTCTGCAAATGCAGTAATTAAAACTGATATGTCAGATTATGAAACAAGATAAGTATGTTAATGGTAAAAAAATACTTGTTGTTTCGGCAACTGCTGAAATTGCAAGGGATTTTGTTTTAAGCCTGGATCAAGAGGATAATACTATATATCTAACAGGACGCAATCAAAATAAACTTAGTGAGATTGTATCATTGTTTAAAAAAGCGCAATGTAAAAGTATTCTACTCGATTTTACTGACGATTCATACATAAATAAACTTAAAGAATTTATTGATAATATTGACGGACTTGTTTTGTTTCCGGGGGCATATGAAACTATTAGGGTGTCAAGAGTATATAATGATAGAAAGGAGAACTTAATTAATCTTGTATTTAAGGCTCCTGTCGATATAATTTCGACCCTACTTAATGCAAAGGTCATAAACAGAGGAGCGTCAATAGTATTTATTTCTTCAATTGCTGCTGAAAGTGTTTGGATTGGAAATTCAATATATGGTGCATTAAAGTTAGGAGTAGAGAGATTTTGCAAATCTGTTGCGTTAGAGTATTCCGGTCGAAAGATTAGATGTAATTCACTTAGGATTGGGTTTATTGAGTCATCTTTGTCTGAAGGCATGAGTAGAGATTATATTAATGAAAGTAAGAAAAACTATCCTTTGGGCGAAGGTGTTCCAAGTGATATTGTAGGAATATTACATTTTTTACTTGATGACAGTTCCAGATGGATTACCGGACAGATAATTTCAGTTGATGGAGGTTTTTTTTGTAATTAAAAATTCATACTATGAAGGTCTTAATAATAAACTGTAATCCAAAACTTGATTTTAGCTCAGCAAATTGGTTTTATACCCCTTTTATCAAAGGGTTGGAGCAAGAGGGTTGTATTGTTGAAAAATACTATTTGTATCATCATAAAATCAACCCGTGTAAAGGTTGCTTAAACTGTTGGTTTGAAGGCAAAGGTGAATGTATTTATGAAGATGATATTATGGAACTAACAGAAAAACATTTATCATCTAATTACATAATATTCATTTCTCCTGTATATATTGGTTCATTCCCCTCTTATACTTATCATTATTTCCATAGAATGGTTAGTGCATTAGTGCCTGATTATTCGATTTATCGAGGACACTGCGGCCATAAATTGAGAGCTGTTCATGATATTAAAGGCTTCGGTTTAATATCATGGTGTGGGTTCTACGAATTGGATAATTTTAATGTTATGAATGAACAAATGAAATCGCACTGTTATAGCTTTTCTATAGATTATTCGTTTTGTATAACAAGACCACATATAAATTATTTTTTATTTTATCAGGATGAAAAAAAGAATTTCCAACTTAAAATGAATAAAGCAGGTAGAGAATTTGCTAAAACAGGTACCATTAGTGCCGATATAAAAATGGAAATAGAAAAGGATCTTATTGAAAAAAACATTTATCTTCGGAAGATGAATAAATACCTTAATGAAAAAGAACATGAGTAATATTTGTGATGATATTCTTAAAAATTTGCCTTATTCAGATCCTTTTCTATTTGTAGATAAAGTGGTAGAAATAGATGATACAAATATCATAGGAGAATACTGTTTTTCGGAAGACAGAGACTTTTACAGAGGGCATTTCATTAATAACCCAATTACTCCGGGTGTATTAATCGTTGAGTCATTTGCTCAAATTGGAGGTGTTGCACATGGGATTTATTTGTTAGATCTGTTTAAGAAAGATTTTATGCCTGCATTTGCAAATGCTAGCTTTGAGTTTTTTAACACCTTAAAACCAGGAGAAACAATTTATGTGTACTCAAAAAAAGTAGTATTACGAAAGAATTATCTTAAAATTAAGGGTGAAGTTTTTAATAGCAAAAATGAGCTAATAATGCAGGCTACAGGTTCATGTAAATTTATAGTTTTATGACAAGGAGAGTTGTAGTTACAGGTTTTGGCCTTGTAAGTCCTATTGGGAATACTCCTGAAGAGTTTTTTAATAATTTAATAAATGGAGTATCAGGTATTAAATTTGATCCTGATATGGAAAGATATGGCTTAAAATGTAAGGTTGCCGGTGAACCAGAAATATCTATTCAGGAAGAGCAGATAATTCAAAAATATAATGCTGAAAAACTTTCTTCGGCAGTTAAATATTCAATACTGGCTTTAGAAAGTGCTGCAAAGATGGCAAATATTAAATTGAGTAATAAATTTGATACTCCTTTGAATGAAGATTTAGGAATAATACTAGGGAGTCTGTCTGGATCTGTAGATTTGTATCTTCAATTTTATCAAAAATATATTAAGCAGGGTAAAATACACAAATTTAGACCACTGATAGCAGAAACAATGATGAATAGTGGCGTTAGTGCTTATTTGTCAGGAATTACCGGGGCTGGTGGCTGTGTTTTGAGTAATTCTAATGCTTGTGCAAGTGGTACAGAATCTATTGTATTGGGATACGAAAGAATAAAAAACGGTTCTTTGAAACAAGGTATAGTTGGAGGGTACGAAGCTAAGAGTATGCTGTCGTGGAGTGTTTATGACTCAATGCGTGTTTTGGGTAGCGATTCAAATGAAGAGCCTAAATGTAGTAGCAGACCAATGAATGAACATGTTGATGGGTTTATTCCTGCAGCAGGTGCCGGAATCTTAATAATTGAAGATTTAGAATATGCTTTAAAAAGAGGTGCAAATATATGTGCAGAAATCATAGGAGGTTTTATTAACAGCGGAGCACAAAGAAATGGGGGTACTATGTCAGCTCCGAATTGTAGCGCGACAGTTAAATGTATTGAATCTGCAATAAACATGTCAGGAATTGATTTGTCTAGTATCGATTATTTAAGCGGGCATTTAACTTCTACAATGGCAGATGTTTTAGAAATCGAAAACTGGACAAAAGCATTAAAACGTAAAGGAGCCGATTTTCCATATATTAATTCTGTTAAAAGTATGACTGGGCATTGTATAGGTGCTGCAGGTGCAATAGAGTTTATTGCAGCGATATTGCAAATGCAAAAATCAATGATACACCCAAATATAAATTGCACTCCTTTGCATCCAAAAATTTTAAAACTAATTGATATTAATTCTGTACCTTTGGAAATTTTACATAAAGAAATAAACAATTTTGTAAAACTTAGTTTAGGTTTCGGAGATGTTAATGCATGTTTAGTTACTCAAAAATATAAACAATGAAACAAAAAGAATTAGAAGATAAAATTATAGAAATTCTTAAAAAATATACTTTTAATGATGAGGTTTGGAATGGTTTTTCTACTGATATGAAAATAATTAGTGACCTTAAGATAAATTCAGCTAGAATTATTGATATTGTTTTGGATATTGAAGAAGAATTTGACATTGAGATCCCAGACAAGGAGATTGAAAAAATCATAACTGTACGTGAGTTAATTGAAGCTATATCATCAAAAGTAAGCAATTAGAATAGCTTAGGATGCTTACCATAGGAAACGATATTTTAAATTTGTCAGATCCTGAAAACAGTAGAACTTTTACAAGAAAAGGTATAGAAAAGTTTTTTTCTGTTGAAGAAAAAAAGAATGCAGAAAAGAATCTGAATGAATACCCTTACCAAAAGTTATGGACTCTTAAAGAAAGTATTTACAAGTGTATGCTAAAACATGGATTTAGATTAGGTTTTAGCCCTGCAATGATTAATCTTGATTTTCAAGTTGACAGAGATATGGTGCGTAGTAGAGCCAATTTGAATCAGATTGATTATTTTGCATATTGTTACATCGAAGATGATTTTGTAGTTAGTTTAGCTACAAATTCTGAGATGAGTATTTCTCGTATAAAAAGCTTTTTTGTAAAGAATGAAAATTTGGATTTATATACTAGAATTGCTGATAAGATAATAGTTCAAAATGCTCTAGAGTCCGGAGAAATTATTAAAACAAAAGATAATATTCCAATATTTATAACTGATTCTGGTTCAAAATATTTAGATTTGAGTTTTTCTAATGAAGGAAAATACTACTATGTGTCATATTTGCCAGAATTAATGGATGTCTCAGACTGTAAATATTTAATATTATAAATTATGGAGAAAGCTATATTGGATATTGGAATTGCAGCATACAATCATGAAAATTTTATTGTTGAGTGTGTTGAGTCTGTTTTCAAGCAAAAACTTGACAAACCATTTCGCGTTATTGTTATCGATGACTGTTCTGATGATAAGACACCTGATTTATTAAGAGAATTGCAGTGTAAATATAATTTTGAACTAATTCTAAATGAAAAGAATCTTGGTATTATTGAAACAGCTAAAATATTGTTTTCAAAAATAAATTCAGATTATTTATGTTGGTTAGATGGAGACGATTATTGGACAAATTCTTTTAAGCTACAGAAACAAATTGATTTTTTAGATAAAAATCTTGATTATGCAGGTTGTTTTCATGATGCTGAAATATTGCAGGAGAACAATAAGGATAATGTAAACATACACAGAACAGAGATAGAATATAAGTTTTACTCTCAGTTTAATCATTACAGGGCAATAATAAAGCCTGAGGATATTATTATGCGACTCATAATTCCGACAGCAAGTTTAGTGTTGAGAAAAGATGCTTTAAAAATAAACTTGGAAGGGATGAATAACCCATATTCTTTAGCATGGAAAATTCAATTGGAAAGTATTAAGAATTCACGTTTTTATTATTTCAACGAAATATGGTCTGTTTACAGAGATCATCCCGCCGGTTTTTCCAAACAGGAATCAATGTCGCATTTTAAGAAGTCTCATATTGAAACTCTTAAATCTTTATTAAAAGACAGTTATTATCGCTCGTTTAAAAAACATATATACGAGAGTATAATTCAAGAATATATCTATTTTTTAAATGCTGATGAATCTAAGCATGAATTGAATAAAAAACAAAAATTAGCCATAATTAATGAAATCAAAAAATTTAGGAAACTAATTTTAAAACAGGAATGGAATTATTTTAAATCAATAATTAAACAATAGGCTTGTGTCTTGAGGATAAAGTAATTATAGAATGTAATAAAAATTTATGACCTCATCATCAAATAAAAATACAGCAATTTCGGTAAAGAATCTTTGTAAAACTTATTACTTGGGGAACGGAAATAATTCTTCAAATTCTATAACTGCATTAGATAATATTAACCTCGAAATTGCTCGAGGTGAGGTTATTGGCATAATTGGTCCAAATGGGTCAGGCAAAAGTACTTTGCTTAAAGTAATAAGCGAAATTACGGCACCTGATAGTGGAAGTGTGTTAGTAAAAGGTAAAGTTGCCTCTATTTTGGAAGTTGGAATTGGATTTAATCCTGATTTGAGTGGCAGAAAGAATATATTTCTTAATGCAAGTCTTCATCAGATGTCGCGAAAACAAATATCATCAAAACTTGACCAAATTGTTGAATTGTTTGGATTTCCCCGGTTTTTGGATACTCCTGTAAAACAGTATAGTAGCGGTATGTATATGCGTTTGGCATTTGCCATTGTGGCAAGTATAGAGGCCGATATATATTTATTTGATGAGGTTTTGAGTGTTGGCGATATTAAATTCCAAAAAGCTTCAATGAATCGGATAGCTGAATTGCAGAAAGCCGGTAAAACCATCTGCATCGTTACACATACTCCTGCCCTTATTACTGATTTTATTGATAGGTTAGTACTTTTAAATGAAGGTAAACTTATTATGGAAGGAGAGGCAAATGAGGTTATTTATGCTTACAAAAAGAGAATTCTAAATATTCAAGAAAATGGAGATAGATTGAAGTGTGAAATCACTCCAGAAGAATTAAAAAAGAGAAAAACAATACTTATTAATGATAATAAAGCTTTCGATTTGTTGGGAGCTCATTTGGAAGTTGATTCAAAAAAAACGGCTGAGTTTATATCCGGACAAGCATTTGATGTGGTATTGCTTTTTAAAACAGATGTTAGCGAGCCGCTTAATCTGGCTATTTATATAGGAGACTATAGTCGTAAACTTGAAGTTTTAAGTTTTACGGATAAGGGTAGAGTTTATAATAACGATAATGTAAATGAATACAGGTTTAAAATTCCACAAAATCTATTTAACGAGTTACATGGATATATTGGAATAAGTGTAGTTTTAAACAATCAAGTTTTGTTGTATTACCAAAATATTTTGAGATTTCAATTCTCTTCCGAAAATAAAATCGTGAAAACTTTGGGATATTTTTCTCCGGAGTTGGGGGTTGAGGTTAAATCTATATTACGTTCATCTCAATAAGCTTGGAGTATTGCATTGTAATACTACCGCAAATATCTTTAGTAGTGGCTGCGGGTAGTTGTGGCTTCGTCTCCGCTCAGCCACCTTTATTCAAAATACAAATCGCAATTACGAAAACTTTCGTAACAAAATTTAGTCTCTTAAGGTAGTAATACTAACTATCTGGACTATAGGTGATTGAGCGGAGAAGTTGTGGCTTCGTCTCCGCTCAGCCACCTTACGTTAGTAATACTAACTATCTGGACTATAGGTGATTGAGCGGAGAAGTTGTGGCTTCGTCTCCGCTCAGCCACCTTACGTTAGTAATACTAACTATCTGGACTATAGGTGATTGAGCGAAGCCGAAACCACCGGCACTCGAAGCCGAAACCACCGGCACTCGAAGCCGAAATCACGACTTTTTAAAGCTAATAAATGGTTTAAAAACCAAAATTGATATTTTATTTGTTTCTTATAAAACATATTTAAGGAAATTTGTTATTAAACATAAGGTAATTCTATTATTATTAAATAATTTTATAACTTTCTTAAAATTTTAGAAATATCTAAAAAGGACTTATTTGCTGATTAGTTATAATAATGAAGAAAAAGAAGTTGCTATTAATAAACCCAGGTGGTAAAGATTTTCGCCACAA
>JAQVOJ010000152.1:1544-4377 GCA_028702675.1 Bacteroidales bacterium | reverse complement strand
ATGCTAAATTGAGAAAATCAGTAGGAGAAGCAGGACGAAAAACTATTGAAAAACTATACTCTATTGACGCCAACAAGGATTTATATATAAAGGCATTTCATTCTTGTGTAAACTATTAAAATTTAGTTTGATTATTATATCCTCAAAAAAAAACAGGTTAATGTAACTTGTATGATTAAAAAAGAAGGTAAAGTTTTTATTATTCAAAAATAATTATTTATTTTTGACCAAACGTTCAGTCAAAAAAAGTAATAATTATTCATTATGTCACCCAGAACACCGGAGCAATTTGAAGAAATACGATTGAGTAAACACAAATTGATACTTGATACTGCTATGAAACTATTCGCTTCTAGTGGTTATCATAATACATCTATAAGTAAAATAGCAAAAGAAGCCGGCATTAGTAAGGGCTTGATTTACAATTATTTTGACAGTAAAGAAGATTTGCTCAAGGAGCTTATTTCGCAAGTAACCGACGAAATTATGGATATGTTAAATCCTGATCATGATGACGAAATTACAACTCAAGAGCTTAATGATTTTTTTGATTTATTGTTTAATTCTTTACGCGAGAAACCTGATTACTGGAAGCTTTATTTTCAATTAACAATTCAGGCAGGTGTGCTCGAGACTCTCATTAATACTGATTATTCCGAAAAAATAATACAAAACCAAAAGCTTATTTACAAGCATTTTTACGAGAGATACGAAAAACCCGACGAAGTAATGTTGATGATTTCTAGTATGTTGAAGGGTTTTACAATGCAATTTGTTTATTATCCGCAAATATATTCGCAAGATCTTATAGCTAGGTTTAAAGTTAGATTAAAAGAATTATTTATAAAACCAAAAATTTACGACTATGACGAAAGCAAAATTGATGCTGACGATATTCTCGGTTTCAGTCTTTTGTAGTTTAAATGCTCAGGATGCGAAGGAAATAATTCGTAATGCATACGAAAAGACTAATGGTATTTCAAGCTATTCCGAAATGACAATGGAGATTATTAGACCTACTTGGCAGCGATCGGTTTCAATGAAAACTTGGAGTCTTGAGACAGAATATTCAATGGTGTATATTACTGCACCTGCTAAAGAAAAAGGACAGGTTTTTATGAAACGAGAAAACGAAATGTGGAATTGGCAACCGAGTATCAGTAAAATGATCAAGCTCCCTCCAAGCATGATGATGCAAAGCTGGATGGGTAGCGATTTTACAAACGACGACCTAATTAATCAAGCTTCAATAATTGATGATTATACGCATAAAATAATTGGTGAAGAAAATATTGATAATTATGTAAGTTACAAAATTGAATTAATACCTCACGAGAATGCTCCCGTAGTATGGGGTAAACTATTAACATGGGTCTCAAAAGAGGGAAATTATATGCTAAAAACTGAATTCTACGATGAAGATAATTACCTGATAAAGACAGAAATTGCATCAGAGATTAAAAAAATGGGAGATGAGAAATTACCTACGAAATTTACAACAATTCCAGAAGAAGAACCAGGAAATAAAACAATTCTAATTATTAATAATATTGATTTTAGTATTCAGAATGAGAAGTCATTTTTTTCGCAGCAAAACATGAAACGTATCAGATAATTAATTCATAATAAAACTAATTGAGATAAGCAATGAACTATTTTAAACTAGCATGGAGAAATATTTGGAGAAACAAGAAGAGAACAATGATTACTGTTTCTTCTGTATTTTTTGCCTTATTTCTTGCCTTGTTGATGAGGGGGTTGCAATTAGGGACATACGACCAGATGATAAAAAATTCAGTAGAGTACTATACAGGGTATATTCAAATACACGAAAAAGGCTATTTTGACGATCCTGTTCTCGACAATTCGTTTTTGCCAAGCGATAGTTTATACAATATAGTTGTATCTCATCCAAATGTTAAATCTTTATTGCCGCGAATTGAATCCTTTGCCTTAGCCTCCTCCGGTGAAATTACAAAGGGTGGAATAGTAATGGGCATTGACGCTAAAAATGATAATAAACTTACACAACTTGAAGATAAACTTGTTGCAGGCAATTTGCCGTTAGAAGGCGAAAATGGTATTGTTTTGGCACAGAAACTTGCCGAATATCTGAAAGTAGAACTTGGCGACACCGTAGTTTTATTGGGGCAAGGATATCATGGAATTAGTGCTGCCGGTAAATATAATGTAGTAGGAATTTTATTTTTTCCTGTACCAAATCTTAATAATTCGCTAATGTATCTTGACGTGGAAACAGCTTCGGAATTGTATTCTACCGAAGGACGACTTACAAGTTGGGTAGTTTTATTAAATGATAACGACAAATATGTTGAAACTACCTCAGAACTTGGCGAAATAGTTCCTGAAAACATAGAGGTACTAAATTGGGAAACTTATAGTGCAGACGTTAAACAAGGAATAGATGCCGATGATGCCAGTGGGCAGATTATACTAATGATTCTTTATGTGATAATCGGTTTTGGAATATTTGGTACTGTGCTTATGATGATAGCTGAAAGAAAAAAAGAATTCGCAATAATGGTAGCCGTTGGAATGCAAAAATCTAAATTGGCTTTAGTTGTGATAATCGAAACACTATTTATAATTACAATCGGACTAATATCAAGCATCGGAGCAAGTATTCCCGTCATTTATATATTACATTTAAACCCCTTAAGATTTGGTGGAGAGCTAGAAGCGATGTTTGAAACCTATGGCATGGAACCAATAATGCCCATGGCATGGGAATCGTCTTATTTTGTAAATCAAACTATTGTTGTAATTGTATTGGCATTAGTAGCAATTGCATATCCTTTGTTTAATATATTTA
>JAQVOJ010000152.1:0-1444 GCA_028702675.1 Bacteroidales bacterium | reverse complement strand
CCGACAACGATGATCTTAAAGAGCGAACAGCAAAAATTAGTAGTGTAAGCCCTGAGTCGGTTACAGTTCGGAATTGGGAAGAAATTATGCCCGACTTAAGTATGATGTCGGCTATGACTGAGCAATTCTTATCTTATCTTGTAGCAATAATTTTGTTTGCATTGGCTTTTGGAATAATAAATACTATGCTTATGGCTGTACTCGAACGCCGAAAAGAAATTGGAATGCTCATGGCTTTGGGTATGAACAGAAAAAAAATCAGAAGAATGATTACATGGGAAACTCTTTTTCTTACAGCTATTGGTTCTGTAGCAGGATTGTGTATTAACCAACTACTGGTCTGGTATTTTGGTACTTATGGTTTAGATTTAAGTAGTTATAGCGAAGGTTTTGCCAGTTTTGGATTCGAAGCCGTAATGTATCCGGAAATATCCGGAATGTTTTATATCCAAATTGTGGGGTTAGTAATAATTACAGCACTTGTAAGTGCAATTTTTCCAATCCGTAGGGCAGTGAGAATGAATCCTGCTGATGTACTTAGAACGGAATAGTTGTGAGTTAGCGAGTTGTATAGTTAAAGTTTTAAATGAGATGAATAAAATATTATAAATTTTTGATCAATATTAGCAAATATGAAAATAATAGAAACAAAAAAATTGCACAAAATTTATGATGAAACAGCGGTTCCTGTACATGCTGTTAATGGAATAGATTTGAGCATAGAACAAGGCGAGTTTACTGCTATTGTAGGTCCCTCAGGTTCGGGAAAAACTACATTGTTAAATATGCTGGGAGGTTTGGATACTCCTACAGATGGAGAAGTTATTATTGACGGTATTAATATTGGTAAACTAAACCAGAAGCAGGTTACAAACTTTCGTCTTAAAAATATTGGCTTCGTATTTCAGGCTTATAATCTTATACCTGTGCTTACTGCCAAAGAAAATGTTGAATTTATAATGCAGTTGCAGAAACGAAACAAAAGAGAGAGAGAACAACGTGCTATTGAAATGCTTCAAGCTGTGGGACTTGGCGATAGGGTTAATAGTCGCCCTTCAAAATTATCAGGCGGACAGCAGCAGCGTGTAGCAGTTGCAAGAGCTTTAGCTTCAAAACCTAAGTTTATTCTTGCCGACGAACCTACAGCAAACCTCGACTCTGCTTCTACTTCAAATTTGCTCGATATCATGCAGGAACTAAATAAAAAAGAAAATATAACATTCATCTTTTCAACTCACGACCAACGCGTTGTTGACAAAGCCCGAAGAATAATTACAATAGACGATGGTAAAATTAAAAGCGATGTTAGAGTTTAACAGCTAGTATTATAGTATTGTAACGAAAAATGAGTCTGTATAATAAAAATCACAAAAAAGAATTCGACTGTACTCGAAATAAAACGTAAAAACATAGAGAATTTCGACTGTACTCGAAATAAAATTTG
>JAQVOJ010000062.1 GCA_028702675.1 Bacteroidales bacterium | reverse complement strand
ATCGAAAGCTTTCGAGAGTGAGTGAAGCAAACTGTATTTGAACAAATTGTAATAGTTAAAAATTAAAAAAATTAACTGTTGGTAGGTACTTAGCAGAATGCTTCTCATTTGTGCCTCATGCTCCCATTGACGTAATTGAGATTTAAATTACAAATAGCAAATTACAAAAATCAATTAAACTAAAAATAGCAAATAACAAATAACAAAACATTTTACATTACCACATTTTACATAATCACATTTTACAAAATCACATTTTACATTACCACATTTTTTAGTAATGAAAAACCAAATTTTTAATAAAATTTTGCATTTTTGCACAAACTATTTAATATGACCAGATTATTAAAATACACAATATTATCATTTCTAATACTAAGTTTCGGAAATATTTTCAGTCAAAATATTATAGATACAATTCCATATAAAGAGTTTGAAATAATTCTTTTAGATAACCAAACCTGGTGCTATGTAAACAACGATAGCGTTTTAGAATTAATACATAAACGCGATTCAATAAAGCATTATAATTACATATTATCAGAAAAAACTTATTTACCTGATAGCCTAGTTTTATTTGTTGATGAGTGGGATAGTATTCCACAACTATACGGATATGGAGGTTTAAACTATGCTTTAGTTCAAGACACATTTGCAATTCCACTTGACACAAACGATTTTACCCTCCCATTCGATGGCAAAGTTATATCTGAATTTGGTTGGCGTTGGGGGCGTATGCACCATGCTTTAGATATTCAATTACAATTAGGCGAACCGGTTAAAGCTGCATTTAGCGGTAAAGTAAGACGAGCATTTTATAATACCGGCGGTTATGGTAATCTTGTAATTATAAGGCATAAAAATGGTATAGAAACATACTATGCACATTTATCGAAACTACTAGTTAGCGAAGGACAGTGGGTAGAAAGTGGTGAAGCAATTGGTTTGGGAGGAAGCACAGGCTATTCATTTGCTCCACATTTACACTGGGAAGTACGATTTAAAGACAACTCCTTCAACCCTAGAATATTTGTTGACTACGAAAACGGTAAACTAAAAAGCGATACTCTAATTTTAGTCCCCGAATTGTTCTATCATATTAAAGAATTATCTCAAACACAATATTATACAGTTAAGCAAGGCGATTCGCTTTGGGGAATAAGTCGTAGATTTGGAATTTCAATAAGTGCAATTTGTAGTTTAAACAACATTACTGAAAATACTGTATTAAAAATTGGACAAACTTTAAGAGTACGATAATTAATTGCTATTATTAACTTATTAAGAAAAAAAAACATATTTTTTAAACATTAGCAAAAAATAATAAGATTTTTATTTTGTAAAAGATTTTTTTATACTTTTATATTATCTAAAATATTTAGCCTATGACTAATAAACCCAAACGATATTCCCTTTTTGTGGATGCTCTAATATGTAATGTTTTTAACATTTTAGTATTAATGTTTTTATGGGTAATTATCGATAGCATAGATTTATTTAATCCATTTGATGATGTCCTCGAAGATTTTGATTATACCGATTTATATTATTCAAAATTTAAAAGCAGTCAACTACCAACCGACACCAATATTTACATTGTTAATATTGGTAATTTAAACCGAATGGAGCTAGCAATGATGATAAATACACTGCAAAGATTTGAACCAAAAATAATCGGTATTGATGCTGTATTTAATGAAAAAAGAGGACCTGAAGATTTGTTTTTAAGGCAAGCTCTTACGCAAAAAGATAATATTGTATTGGGTGTTTTTGGCAAGTATAATAAAAAAGGTGCAACAGGGATAATTAAGCACCATCCATTCTTTGGAGAACATCCAATCGGTCATTTAGAATTTATTACCCCAAATGGGACCACTCGTGAATTTGAAAAGTATATTGAATTCAATGATACTGTTGTAAATCACTTTACTCTAGAGATAATGAAAAAATACGATAGTACAGCTTATCTCTCAATTGCAGAAAGGAAAGGGCAAGTTGAACTTATTAATTACAGAGGTGGTCAAGTGCCATTTATTTCATTTAATTATGAAGAAATTTCTGACAGTAACCAGTACCTAAGCTTAATAAAAGATAAAATCGTACTATTGGGATATATGGGGCAATATGCAAATGCACCTTTTGATACAGAAGACAGTCATTTTACTCCTCTCAAAACTTCTAATGAAATATATCCTGATGCTAAAGGTATCGAAATACATGCTCACGTATTAAGCATGATACTAAGAGGCGATTATATTACGAAAATGCCGGAATGGCTTAATTATATTCTAGCATTAGTTATCGTCCAGCTATTTTTAATGTTTAGTATTTATTTATACGTTCATAAATCTAAATACTTTGATTTTATAACTAAACCATCACAATTTATAACAATAGCAATTGTACTCTGGGGTACATTTATGGCATTTAAAAACTTTCATATAAAATTCGATATGGTTCCGACAGCTTTGGCATTAATTTTGTCATTAGAAGTTCTATATTTATACGAAGAAGGGCTTGAATTATTAAAAATAAATACTTATATTACGCAAAACTTAAAATTCGACAAACATGGAAAAAAATCAAAAAAGAAGAAAAAACCTATTGCTAATAGCAATAATGGTATTTCTAATACCGGGGCTAATGATAGCCCAACAAACCGAGTATAAAATCTTCTATTATTCCGGCTCTCCATTAATGAAATTGAAGAGTAAATCGGAAGCTATAAAACGAGATGTTATAATTGATGCCGGTGCAACTATCTCAATTCCTCAAAATGCTTATGTAGTAATCACAAACAAAGATGAAGTTCCTTTGGGTATTAGTAAACCCGGTGAGTATGGCATAAAAGAAATTGAAAGCTTATACAAAAACATTGGCGACAATAATTTAACCGAGGAATTTTTTGAATACATAGCAGGGAATATGATTCGCGGCGACGAGGTAGAAAGAAAAAGCGGTGGTGTTTACAGAGCAGTTGGAGATTTAATGATTAACCCATACGACTCTGCTACAGTTATTAGCTCCGATATTACTTTCGAATGGTCAAATCCAAATCAAAGAAAAATGTATCTTAAAATTTTTGACATTGATACATGGGACTTATTAGCCGACATACCTTCTACCGATAGTGTTTACACATTAAATGCCGGCGAAAAAGGCTTAATCGAAGGTAAAGAATATGCTTGGGTTATGGCTCCTATCGAAGGAATTCCTCAAGATGGTACTGAATTACTAATATTTAAAATCGCTGATAAGGAATACCTAAAATCTTTTAACAAACAGCTTAAAGATGCCGATAAAAATGCTACAAGCGACCAAATGAGAAAAATGATGAAACTTAGAATCTATATTGACAATAACGTATTCCCAATTCCACCGTATTCCGAATTGTAAATTAAAATTTTATAAAGCCGTTAAAATAAATACTAATTTTAACGGCTTTTACTTTAAGACAGCAGAATTATGAATAAAGTTATAATTGTTTTAGTTATTTTGTCTTTTAATGGGATGTTAATTGCACAAAATGAAGCTTATTCAATTTTTTATTGTTCAGGTAATGCTGAATTAGTAAACCATGGAAAATCTACTCTAATCAAAAAAGGAGATGCAATAGAGAATAACTCAGTACTATCAATTCCCAAAAATTCATATGTGGTAATTATTAATAACGAAAACATACCATTAGGAATTGATAAAGCAGGAGAATATAAAACTAGCGACATCAATAGTTTGTACAATATTTTATTAGAACAGAATATTACAGAAGAGTTTTTTAAATATATAGCAGGGAATATGATTAGAGAGAAGGAAATTGAAAGAAAGGCAAGCGGCGTATATCGCTATGTTGGGCATCCAATAATGAAATACCCTTTCGACTCGGCGTATATTCTTACCCCCGAAATCGATTTTGTTTGGAACAGTTCTGATAAATATTCCTTATTCCTAAAAATATTTGATAAAGAATGGAATTTAATTCTAGACATGGAATCAAAAGACAGCACTTATACAGTAAATATCTCTGAACTTGGGTTGGAGAATGGCAAAACATATTATTGGGTAATTAGCCCATTCGAGGGTATGCCGGCAAACGGCACCGAGTGTCTAGTTTTTTCTGTTTGCGAAAATAGCTTTATTCAAGAATTTCAATTTAAAATATCGCAAATAGAAAATGAACAACAAACCGAAGATATGCGTAAATTTTTAAAACTGATGCTATATTTAGAAAACAATATCTATCCTGTACCTAAGTATTTCGATTTGTAAAATAACTTTTGTTTTATTCATTGTCGAAATTTTCAAGTATTTTATTTACTTCGTCTTCAGTTGTCTTTAAACGCTTTTTACATTCTTTGATGAGATATCCGGCTCTCTTAACTTTTTCTGTCAACTGATCAACATCAAGAGATTCATTTTCAATTTGATTTAAAATCATTTCAAGTTCATCTACTGCATCATTGTACGAAAATATTTTTTTTGCCATAATTTAACCTCCTTTTACTTTTGTTTTATAACCTTCGTTGCTTAAATAAGCAATTATTAAATCACGTTTTTCGCCTTGAATAAGTATCTCACCATCCTTAACACTACCACCTACTCCACATCGCTTTTTAAGCTCTTTAGCCAAAGATTGTAAATCAGTACTTTTACCAATAAAATTGCTCACTATTGTAACAATTTTTCCTTTACGCTGCTTGCGATCTATGCTCACATATAAAATTTGCTTTTCGGGCTCTAAAGTCTCTTGTTCAATCTCAACATCATTATCATAATCAAAATCTTCTTTTGTGGAATAAACTACTCCTATCCTATTCTTTCGTTTTTTGCTCATTCGTTTCGTCTAAATTCTAATATAAACATAAGATTTTTGTAAAAATAAGAAAAAAACTTACAGATGATTTGTAAATAAGTCTAAAATATACACATTACACTATGCATATCGGTTTTTAAAATTCCAAAAAAGAAAGTATTTTTATTTCTTAAACTTTTAGAAAATGAAACAACTTCTGTTATTAATAATAATTGTCTTTTCAATTAACTCAACATATTGCCAAATCAAGATAAATAATATAGCTCCCCCTAATTGGTGGACAGGCATGGAAAACAAACATGTACAAATATTGATACATGGCGACAATTTAAATAATGCCGCTTGCACTTGGAAAACACCTGGAGTTACAATCGATTCGATTTACAATGATAATAAAGGAAATTATTTAATTATTAATGTAAATATTAAAGAATGGGCACCTACTGGAAATCATATTATTCACATAAAGACAAAAAAAGACAAATTTTTTATTAAATATCCAATTTATAGTAGAAAGCAACGAACAACTAAATATGGTTTAGATTCTAATGATTTCGTTTACTTAATTATGCCTGATCGTTTTGCAAATGGGGACTCTAATAATGATATAATTGAAGGCATGAACGAAATTAGTTTGTGTCGCGATAGCATGTTTTTGAGACATGGTGGCGATTTACAAGGCATAATAAATAATCTCGATTATATTAAAAATTTGGGAATGACTGCCATTTGGCTAACTCCTGTAATGGAAAATAATCAAGAATACGAATCATATCATGGGTATGCAATTACTAATCATTACAAAATTGACCCAAGACTTGGAAACATTGAATTATATAAATCATTTGTAAATCAGTGCCACAATCGAGATATAAAAGTAGTTAAAGATATAGTCCTAAACCATATAGGGAATAAGCATTTTCTCTACATTACTCCGCCGGATTCTAATTGTTTTAACTATTGGGCAAACTTTACGAGAACAAATTATCGAGCTACTACACTAATGGATCCGTATGCTACAGAATCTGACAAAAATATTTTCCAAAATGCTTGGTTCGACACACACATGCCCGACATAAACCACAATAATGAAATTATGGCTAATTACCTGATTCAAAACTGTATATGGTGGATAGAAGAAACACAAATAGATGCATTTAGGATAGACACTTATGCCTATAGCGACCAAAAATTCATGGCAAAATTAGCAGAACGGATTTTAATCGAATACCCTAATTTTGGAATGTTTGGCGAAACATGGGTTCATGGACAGGGAATACAAAGTTGGTTTAGTTCAGGCATAAAACCGAATAAAAGCATTAATTCTCTTCTACCTGGAACCACCGATTTTCAATGGTATTATGCCCTTACTGAAACGCTTACCACAAAACAATCATGGACAGGAGGAGTGTCAAGACTATACTATACTCTGGCTCAGGATTACCTTTACGAATCACCTGAAAATAATGTAATATTTCTAGACAATCATGACCTTAGTCGTTTTTACAGCATTGTAAACGAAGATTTTGAAAAATTTAGTTCAGGTTTGATTTTACTTTCAACTATGCGAGGTATTCCTATGTTGTATTATGGAACAGAAATATTGATGAAAAACTATGCCGATCCCGATGGAAAGGTACGTGAAGACTTTCCCGGAGGATGGAAAAAAGATAAAGCAAATGCTTTTAAAAATGAGCTTTCGCTAAAACAACAAGAAGCCCTCAATCTCGTTAAAAAACTCACAAAACTTAGACTACAGCACAATGCTTTGCGAACAGGTAAGTTCAAACATTTTGTACCAATAAATGATATGTACGTATATTTTAGATACAACGATAAAGAAAAGTTTATGGTAGTACTTAATACCGCTGATAATACTGGAGATATGAGCTTATTTAGCTTAAAAGAATTCTTAGGAAATAGAACTATCGTTAAAGATGTTTTAAATAATGAAATTATAAATGACATTTACAGTTGGCAAATTCCTGCAAATTCCTGTTATTTATTTGAGATAATGCAATAATAACAAACCGTGCATCTTAACCCAGATTGCATACCAAAAGCCTTTGCAACAAGTTAACTAAGAACAAAAAAATCAAAAAAACAAAAAATTCTTCTTCAATATCTACAAATAATTTAGTATATTGTGCTGTGTTTGTGCTAAAAAAATAAAATTATGAAAAGTATTAAAAGTATTGTAGCATTTATTGCTATTATTATCTATACAGCAAGTCTTCATTCGCAAATCGACACCTATTCTGCAGAAGAACAAACCTATTTCACACAATTACAAATTGAGAACTCAAAACTGTTTTTTAGCGATAATTATAGCTCCGGCATTTATGCAATAAAGAATGGTAATATTTCTAAATCTGTAACCGGAGTTGGTAGCGGAAGGTATTTTACCCTTTCGCCAGATGGTACTACATTAGGATATAAACAAATTAACCCTAATGGTTCGCAGCAAGCTATAGTTATGAATATAAACAATGGTAAAAAGACAAGTCTTAATAGTGCAGAGGAACTCTGTGGAACTCCAGACATTTCGGCTACAGGGAAAATTGCATATTCATCAGGGAATTACCTTATTTTTGGTGATAGCCTATATTTAGGCTTTCATGTTAACTTGATTAAAATATCACCAAACGGGAAATATATTGCCTTTGCTGATAACAATGAGCAAATATGTATTGTAAATACCATCACTAAAGAAACAAGTGTAATTAGCGAAGAAAATAAAGCAGCATTCTATCCTAAATGGTCGCCCGAAAGCGATAAATTAGTTTATAGTTCAGGTAATTACATATTTGTGTATAATACTTTAAACGAAGAAACATCAATAATTAAAAATGCTTCAGCTCCTTCATGGTTTAACAACGATTATATACTATTTCAGCAAAACAATGTAAATATTGACAAATTTGAATTTTATGGTTCGGATATATGTATTGCCAAACATGACGGTTCTATTAAAACTCAATTAACAAATACCGCCAATCGATGCGAAATGAATCCAATAAGTGATGGGAACAGCATTTATTTTCACACATACAATCATAAGCAAATTATTAAAGCTGATTTTTCGCTTGAATCTGGAATTACAAACGAAACTATAATTATTGAACATCCCGAAACATTACCTATTGAGTTTAAAGACATCAATGTAAAAGCCGACAGAAGTATTGTTTATCTCGGACCTGTTCCATACGTTCATCAGAAATACGATACACCAAGCTGGCACAACGGAAGCGGAAGTTGTGCTCCTACTACTTGCGCCATGGCATTTGCCTATTACAATCTATTACCTCCATGGAACGTAAGCGTAGATCATGGGAATTCGTGGGATCCACATACAAACCCATATGGCTCGTATGTTGCCGATAAATATCGTTTTAATGAGTTTTATTATGAAATATACGAAGCCGCCTACAGTACAGATGCTTGGGGAGGTTATGGTTTTATGTGGGATGGCAGCTATTCTCCAAATTCACGACAGCGTACTTATATCACGCAACATTATTTAACAAGTAATCAATTATGGACAAGCTCATGTACTTTCAATTATACTAAAGACGAAATAGATTTAAACTACGTCCATCCTATTTGCAGCTATATTACTCACTCGGGGCATTTAACACTTGCAATTGGCTATGTAGAAAACCAGCACACCTTGATTTTTAACGACCCGTGGGGCAACAAAAATACTACAGGATACCCCAGCTACGACGGCGAAGATGCCTACTATGACTGGCCAGGATACAATAACGGTTATGCGAATCTTGATGCAGATGGAACTCACGGTGGTGTAGCATGGACTACACGTGCAAGAGGCACAGAAACTACATATAACGACACTATTATTGACAGCAATTTTTATAATCATGGTTTCTATATAAATAACACTGAAAACGGCTCACATCAAAGATATTTTAGAGATGCAAATGCCGGATATAATAACCATTTTTGGTACACCATATCAATGAATTCTACAAACGATTGGTGTTACGTTACATGGACTCCAAATCTTAGTCAAGCTGCAGATTACGAAGTATTTGCCTATATTCCCGAAATATACGCTGAAGCTCAAAACGCAAAATACATTATTAATCATGACGAAGGCTCTAACGAAGTATTGATAGACCAATCTGCATTTAGCGGACAATGGGTGTCTTTAGGAATATATTCCTTTTCACCTTCAAGTAGTGGGTATGTCTATCTTGGCGACAATACAGGAATAGACGGACAAAACATAGCATTCGACGCAGTAAAATGGAGCATAATACCAACTCCTCTCAATGTAGAAACCACACCTGTAACATGCCATGGAAATGCCGACGGAACAGCAACAGTTACCCCTACCGACAATAATCCGCCATATCAATATTTATGGAATACTAATCCTACTCAAAACACAGCTACTGCAACAGGATTATCGGGAGGTAACTACTCAGTAACAGTTACTAATGGACAAGGTACAACTATGACTGCCTCTGTAAATGTATTCGAACCCGAACCTATTATTATCGAATATACAGCCATTGACCCGCTAATTGCAGGATTTAATACAGGAGAAATACATATTAATGTTTCAGGAGGTATTACACCTTATAGCTTCGAATGGGTGCCTAATGTAAGCACAAGCAGTTCCGCAACCAACTTAAACTCTGGCACTTACAACATAACAATTAGCGACTCTCATGGCTGTTCAAACAACTTAATTATTGAGTTATCTGACCCGGAATGTAATGCAAGTTATAATCTTTTTGTTTCTGAAATTTCTCATTGTACTGCTCAGTTAAATTGGGCTAGTGTAACAAATGCTTTAGGATATTATGTTAGATATCGTAAAAACGGAACAAGCGAATGGACTGAATATTTTACAACACAGGCAAATTACCAACTTAGCGGATTAATACCTTCAACAGAATACGAATGGGAAGTTTCTACAATATGTAATCAGGCACAATCGGCTTATGCCTCAAGTTCGTTTACTACAAATGCTACCGGAAATGTAACAACACAAGCATGCAAAGGAATTTTTACTGATACTGGCGGAGCATCAGAAAATTACTCAAACTACGAAGATTATACATTTACTATTAATCCGCAGGGTGCAGAAAAAATTGTCGTTTGGTTTTCATTGCTTGATATTGAAACTGACTACGATACTCTATTCGTATATGACGGCTTAAATACATCAGCACCATTAATTGCAAGCTATCAAGATATATATATTAATGAAATAACTGAAACTCAAGGGATTTGCATTAACAGCACAGGAGATGCTATCACTTTTAGATTTAAATCTGATAACTTAACTACAAATGCCGGATGGTATGCAGAATGGATAAGTTATGGTAATGTTTGCGGAAATAATCCCGACACAGAAATTATAAATAATATTAGTAACGAATGGGCAACAGAAGATTTCAATATTGAATTTGTAAATACAGATTATTCAGGTCTTGGAATTGCAAATAGTTTCTGGCAAACGCTTTATCTTGAAGGAAATACTTGGCAAGCAAATACCTCACAAGGATTTTTAAACGATAATTTCGTTGAAAACTCCGGAGAATGGAATAATATTACTGGTACTTGGGATATTTATGAAGAACATCTGCATCAAACTGATGAATCATCAAGTAATACAAATTATTATGTAGATATTAATCACCCTACAAATGAACCTATTCTTATTCATTGGCAAATGAAAATTGAAGGAAGTGGTGCAAATCGACGTGCAGGAGTACACTTTATGTGCGACGATGCAACTCAAACCAACAGAAATAATTCTTACATGGTTTACTTTAGAGCCGACCAAAATACAGTACAACTATATAAATACGAAAACGATGTAATGAATTTGAAAACTAGTGATAATACAATAGTAAATGCAGGTCAATGGTACGACTGTAAAATTCTTTACAAGCCTGAAACAGGAGAAATTAAAGCATTCCAAGATAATATTCTTGTATCTGCATGGAAAGACGATTCACCTCTAACAATTGGGAATAGCCTATCCTTACGTACTGGAAACTGCATAGCATGGTACGATGATATCAAGGTATATAAATCAGCATCTTCAAACGAAATTGTATCAATTGAAAATGATTTATACAATTCTGAAAATCCCAATCCTGTTACACCGGCATGTAGAATTAAAAGTATAACAATCGACGAACTTCTTCATTTTAGTGCTTTAGGCGGAAACGAAATTAATGTTGATATTACTCCTCCTTTAAACATTGCTTGGGTAAACGATGGACTTGCCAACGATATTGATATTTTTTCTGAACAAATAATAGAAGCCAATTGGCAACACTCTTCAGACCCGAATTCAGAAATCTCGCACTACGAAATTGCAGTAGGTACAAGTTCCGGCAACACAAATATTTATGAATGGTCTAATATTAGCTACACAAACAGCGAAACTATTGACAATATTACAATGTTTACAAACGGCATTACCTATTATGTAGGCCTTAGAGCCATTAATTACGCAGGACTTACAAGCAATGAAACATGGAGCAACGGACAAACGTATCAAGCACCTCCTGTAGCAGTTTTCAATGCAGACGAAACTACTATTTGTGTTGGTGAATCAGTCGAATTTATTAATAATTCAGTAAATGCGACAACTTATACTTGGCAATTTTTAGGTGGAACCCCATCGTTTAGTAACAATGCAAACCCTGTAGTTACCTATTTAATACCAGGAATATATTCTGTACAACTAATAGTAAGTGGACCATCTGGAAGTGATGAGTTAATTCTCGAAGATTATATTAATGTATTAGCAAATCCGGTTGCCGGTTTTACATGGACAGGAGGAATTATTAATGAACCAACTCAATTTAATAATACCAGCCAAGCTGCTACATCGTATCTTTGGAATTTTGGCAATGGAAACACAAGTAACGAAACAAATCCAAATTTTACATTTACAAACGATGGTAACTTTCAAGTTAGCCTAATTGCATCAAACAGTGTGTGCCCTGACGACATATATACAGAAACAATTGTAATTACTAATATTGAAACTATTAGTAATATGTTAGAAGAACTAAAAATATACCCTAACCCTACTAATAAAATCTTTTTTGTTGAATTATCATCAAAAAATAATACAAGAGTTAATATAAAAATTATTAACACAAATGGTCAGGTCTGCACAGAAATTATTGAAAACATAAAAATGGGCAATAATAAATTAGAATTTGACATAAGCAATTTTAGTAATGGCAACTACATGCTTTATATCTATGATAATAATGATATAAATATTAAAGCAAAGCTTACAGTGGAATAATTTTAGATAAATTGAATTATTTCCATTTCAAACACATATCAAACTTAGGGATATCTAGATTATCAGTTATCTGTCCAACACATGTTTTATTGTCGATAAATTCTATTTTACTACTAATACTTTCACCATAAATAGTTTCCTTAAGATAACTCAAATATATATAATCAAGCTTTGTTTTGTTTATAGTCTTCAGTCCAATTGCATTGATTATTCTTTCGGGATATTTAGCACTGTTCATATGTCCGTTCATATCAATTTCGGAGTACTGAACATTCAAATTTGTAATAGTTTTAAGATTTTCGGGTATTGGCATTGTAGGTATATCGTGTTCAAGAACCTTAACATTTCTATACGGAAACGATTTCATAAATTTGTCTGTTCTCACAATGCGACGAGTAATAGTATTAAGCATTAGCCAATCACTTAATGCTTGCATAATTACATTTCCATTTTCGTTGTAAACATAAAAACATCTTTGTGCAAATACACCTTTAAGTCCTATACTCCAAGTTTCAATACGCAAATTCTCGTTCCATTTAGGGAAACTATCAATTTTTATAAATAGCTTCGAAAGCACCCAAAAAACATTATGAGCTTTTAACACTTTCCAACCTACCCCACAAATCTCAGTATGCATGCCGGCAGTTTCAAGCATAAATTCTATCAAAGAGGGAATGCTTAAAGTACGGTTATTATCAATGTTGTATGAATGAACATAAAATAATTTTTCATACTTATCGGGTGCGTCAGATTTAATATTAAACATAAGTCAAAACTGTTTTTATGTTCTACAAAAGTAGAAATTTATACACATACATATTAATAAATATTAAATTTGCAGACGAAATATTTAACGTATCATTTAGAACTAAACCTTAAAACATAATGAGATACTTTATTTTATTAACATGCTTAATTATTTTTATCGTTAATATATCTAAATCACAAGTTGTATTGATCATGAACGACGAAACAGGCGAACCAATCGAAATGGCAAGTATCATGAGTAAACAACCACATGCAGTTGCACTTACAAATATAAAAGGGAAAGTTAATATATCAGCATTTAGAGGTTCTGAAAAAATAGAAATACGTTCATTAGGTTTTAAAACAGAAGTTATCAGCTATAGTCAATTAGAGCAATCAGGATTTAGCTTAGCTTTAAAACCTACTTATTTTAATATTGATGAAGTTATCATTTCAGCTAATAGATGGGAGCAAACACAAAAAGACATTCCTGAAAAAGTAATTAGTATTAAAAAGAATGAAATGATATTGCAAAACCCACAAACTGCTGCAGATTTACTTGGGATATCAGGCAAAGTTTTTATTCAAAAAAGCCAACAAGGTGGAGGCAGCCCCATGATCAGAGGCTTTGCCACAAATCGTCTCTTATACACTATTGATGGTGTTAGAATGAATACAGCTATTTACCGGTCAGGAAACATACAAAATGTTATTTCATTAGACCCTTTTAGCATAGAACGCACCGAAGTATTATTTGGACCTGGCTCCGTAATTTACGGCAGCGATGCAATTGGAGGTGTTATGAGCTTCACTAGTTTAAGCCCTCAATTCTCACTCGAAGACAAAGCTTTAATCTCAGGAAATGCATTAACTCGCTACTCATCTGCAAACCAAGAAGCTACATATCATTTTAATGTTAATTTAGGATGGAAAAAATGGGCTTTAGTAACAAGTATTAGCTCTAGCAATTTTAATGATTTAAAAATGGGAAGTAATGGTCCTGACGAATATTTATGCCCATATTATGTAGTAAGACAAGATAGCACAGATATAATTACGACAAACAAAGACCCTAAAACACAAAAACCATCAGGATATTCGCAAACAAATATTATGCAAAAAATCAGATGGAAACCTAACAATAATTGGGATATAAACTATGGTTTTCATTACTCCGAAACATCGGACTACGACAGATACGATAGGCACATTAGATACAAAAACGGATTACCCCGCTACGGCGAATGGTATTACGGTCCGCAAAAATGGATGATGAATAATATTAGTATTTCAAATTCAAATAAACTTATGGTTTATGACGAACTTACCTTCAGACTGGCTCATCAATTTTTTGAAGAAAGCAGAATTAGCAGAGATATTAATAAACCAATTCGAGAGCGAAGAATAGAAAAAGTAAATGCTTATTCGGCTAACTTAGATTTCCATAAACAAACAGGCTTAAAGAATAATCTCTATTATGGATTTGAGTTTGTTTTTAATGATGTAGAATCAACAGGACGAAACGAGAATATTGTTTCAGGAGAGTCTGTTAAAGGTCCGTCAAGATATCCCGATTCGGAGTGGTACTCGTATGCAGCGTACATAAGTAATAAATACGATATATCAGAAAAAATAAACTTACAAGCAGGATTAAGATACAGTCAATTTGCTTTAAATTCAGTTTTCGAGACAGAATTTTATCCTCTCCCCTTTGAAAAAGCAGAACTCAACGACGGAGCTTTAACAGGCAGTATCGGAGTTGTTTATAAACCGGAAGAAAATTGGATCATGAGTACAAATTTTTCTACTGCATATCGCTCTCCCAATGTTGATGATGTTGGAAAAGTTTTTGATTCTGAACCTGGCTCTGTTGTAGTACCAAATCCAAATTTGAATGCAGAATATGCATATAATATTGATTTAAGCATAGCACATATTTTGGCAAATGTTATCAAACTTGATGTTACAGCTTATTACACATATCTTAATAATGCACTTGTTCGCCGTAATTATCAACTTAACGGGATGGACAGTATAATATATGACGGAGAATTAAGCAAAGTACAAGCTATTCAAAACGCTGCATTCGCACAAGTATATGGAGTTCAAGCAGGTATTGAAATCAAAATGCCTCAAAATTTCAGCATCTCATCAGACATTAATTATCAAAAAGGTATTGAAGAACTTGATGACGGCACTACAAGCCCTACGAGACATGCTCCCCCCTTATACGGAAATGTATCGTTGCAATACTCAAAAAACAAACTGTTGATTAAACTATTTGCAATATTTAGCGACGAAAAATCTTTCGATGAAATGCCTATTGAGGAAATTGGGAAAGACTATATGTATGCAAGCGACGAAGATGGTAAGCCATACTCACCCGCATGGTACACAATAAATTTTAAAGCAATGTATCAGTTTACCGAAAACTTCACAATAAGTGCCGGAGTTGAAAATATCACAGACCAAAGATACAGACCTTACAGCTCTGGTATTGTTGCCCCGGGAAGAAATTTTATAATTTCCTTAAAAGCTAAGTTTTAACCCTTAAAACAATTTTATAAACATTATTAGTTTTGATATGTTAATTATACAATAAATTAAAAATCTTATAATACTTTTGTATTATAAATAATTGAAAATTTAAATAAAAGATTATGAAAAAATCATTGTTAATAGGAGCTTTCCTTATTGGAGCTTTTTTCGTTGCTAACGCACAAGTTAATTCTAATGCAGTTGGAATAAGATTAGGTGGAGGTACAATTCTTGGTGCAGAATTTTCTTACCAAAAAGGAGTTTCCGAAAAAAATCGTCTTGAAATAGATCTTGGATGGAACGGAAACCCTGATTATCATGTTCTCTCTGCAGCTTTTGGATTCCATTGGGACTTTAATATTATCGAAGGCTTTAACTGGTTTGTAGGTCCTGCTGTAATGGTTGGAATGTGGACTGATATTATTAATGATGCTTCGTTTGGTATTGGAGTTGGAGCACAAGGTGGTGTTGAGTACGATTTCGGACATTTAAACGTTCCCGTACTTGTAAGTATTGATGTAAGACCACTTTGGAATTTTCAGAATATATACGGAGGACTTGGCTTCGGCTCTGCACTTGGTGTAAGATACATCTTCTAGCAAAATTAAAAAATTATACGAGGCTGTCTGATTGGACAGCCTTTTTTATTTAAACTTTTCAATATTCCCGTATTTATCAAATATTTTAATATTAGAATACCACAAACTCATCATTAAAGATAAGGTGCAACCCACAAAAATTGCTATCATTATCATTATCTGATACTTAATAGCAGTAGCCGGTGAAGCCCCACCCAGAATTTGCCCTGTCATCATACCAGGTAATGATATTAAACCCATTACCGACATTGCAGCTAATAGCGGGTTTAAACCCTTAATCAATGCTTCTTGAATAAATGGACGTTTTGCCATACGTGGATTACCACTATTAGTAAGAACAAAGTAGTAAAGCTCTTTTCTCCTATCAAAATTATCAAAATAATTACTTAAACCTACAATATTATGATTAAGCGAATTACCGAGAATCATTCCCGAAATTGGTATAAAGTAGCGTGCATCAAAAACATAATCTAACTGAATAATTAAGCCTAAAAAGAAACCATCGATAATCAATAAGGATATTAATATTGCCATTGCAAAGGGTATTATAAATATTTTACGATTTAATTTTACCCTCGAAACACTTGTATAAGCACTAACCGAAATCATAATAATTACCCACGCAGAATTTAACCATGCATTGTTGAGCTTAAATATCCACTCCATATAAACAGCTACTAGCGACAGTTGCACAACCATTCGCAAAGTACTTATAAGCAAATCTTTTACAAGCTTAACTCTGTAATATAAGAATATGACTATCGGTATAATTAAAATCGAAAAACCAATAACGAGGTTTAGCAAACTAATATCTTGAGTAGTTACGTTCATAAATTGATTGTTTTATCTGCACTTTTTATCCATACCTGATTATGCGAAGCCGAAACAAAACAAGTATCTCTCATGTTTTCAATTAAATGTAAAACTTTGTTTGCCGAATCAAGATCTAAAGACGCCGTAGGCTCATCCATTAAAACAATTTTTCGCTCCAAAGCTAAACAAACGGCTATTATAATGCGTTGCTTTTCTCCTCCACTCATTTGTTCAAATTTACGTGTAAAATACTCTACAGGTAATCCTAATTCTCGTATTAGACCTCTCACTTTTTCTTGTCTGCTATTGATACCCAGCAAATTAAGTAGCTCAATACTATTCTCAACAGGCAAATTCACATTTTGAGGAACATAAGCTATTAATGATCGTATTTTATCTATATTCTTGGGGATAAGCTCAAATCCGTTTACAAAAACTTTTCCTGTGTCAGGCAAAACATAAGCTTGTATTATTTTCAATAGTGTTGATTTGCCACGCCCCGAATCTCCGGCAAAACAAACATGTTGATTATCAGCAATACTAACCGAAAAGTTTTCAAACAACTGCTTATCTTCAAATTTCACTGAAATATTTTGAATTTCAATCATTAGC
>JAQVOJ010000061.1 GCA_028702675.1 Bacteroidales bacterium | reverse complement strand
ATATAAGGAACATATAAGGTTAGTAAGTTATTTTTTTGAACCATATTAGGCATATAAGGAACATATAAGGTTAGTAAGTTATTTTTTTGAACCATATTAGGCATATAAGGAACATATAAGGTTAGTAGGTTATTTTTTTGAACCATATTAGGCATATAAGGGGCATATAAGGTTGGTTAGTTATTTTTTGAACCATATAAGGCATATAAGGGGCATATAAGGTTGGTTAGTTATTTTTTGAACCATATAAAGCATATAAGGAACATATAAGGTTAGTAAGTTATTTTTTTTGAACCATATTAGGCATATAAGGGGCATATAAGGTTGGTTAGTTATTTTTTGAACCATATTAGGCATATAAGGGGCATATAAGGTTGGTAGGTTATTTTTTTTGAACATAGGGTGAAGGATACTATTTAACTTACACACTATATGAGAACTGCTATTTTTATTAAAGTTTTTCTAATAAGAAATCTGTCATTTTTGTGTATAAATGTATTCTGGCATTTCCTGTATAGATTCCATGATCACTATTGGGATAATACATAGTTTCAAACTTTTTATTCTTGCTTACTAGTTGTGTAACCAAATCGACGGAATTTTGAAAGTGTACATTATCGTCTGCTGTCCCGTGAACTAATAGGAGACTTCCTTTTAGTTTATCGACATGATTTATAGGGGAATTTTCATCATAACCGCTTTGGTTATCTTGAGGTAAACCATTATATCTTTCTGTATAAATTGTATCATAATATCTCCAATTAGTTACAGGTGCTACCGCTATGCCTGCTTTAAAGTAATCGGCTCCTTTAGTAAGACACAATGCAGTAAGATATCCTCCAAAACTCCACCCAAACATTCCAATTCTATCTCCATCAATGTAAGATTGATTTGCAAGGTACTTAGCAGCTTCAATTTGATCAATAGTTTCGTATTTTCCTAATTCGCCGTAGGTAATTTGCCTAAATTCTTTTCCTCTGGCTCCTGTTCCTCTATTGTCAACCGAAACTACGATGTATCCTTTTTGAGCCAACATTTGCCACCACCCCATATTATGATCCCAAGAATTATTTACTGTTTGAATTCCAGGACCTCCATAAACATACATTAAAACTGGATATTTTTTTCGCTTTTTAAAATTATTAGGTTTAATCATCCATGCATTAAGTTTTACCCCATCTTCAGTAGTAATTGTAAAAAATTCTTTAGGAGAAAAGTTATACTCCTCATTCATTTTTTCATTTAGTGATTTATTCGTTTCAATTTCTCTAAGCATCTTACCAGTATTATCATGTAAAGTTATATAATACGGTGTATTAGCATCAGTATAAAAGTTTATAAAATATTTGAACCCTTTGCTAAATTGAGCCTCATTAAATCCATCATTAATGGCAAGATTTATCACTTCTTTTGTGTTAATATTAGATGCATAAACCTCTCTATTCAAAGGGCTTTTCTTTGCAGCTTGATAATACACCATATCTGTTTCGGCACAATAACCATAAACTTCAGTAACATCCCAGTTGCCTGAAGTTATTTGTTTAATAAGCTCCCCGTTCATATTATACAAATATAAATGTCTATATCCATCTGTTTCATGTGTTAGCATAAAACCATTACCATCGGGCAAGAATTTTAAATCGTCATGTATTTCAATATATTTTTCATCTTCTAAATTTAACAAGACTTGAGACGATCCTGTAGCAGCATCAATAGCATATAATTCATATTTGTTTTGTAGTCTATTTAATTTAACAGCAGCCAACATGCCCGGTGTTTGTGTCCAGAATAATCTAGGTATATATTTATCCTTAAGATCTCCGATATCAGCATGAGTAGTTTTATCTGCCTTTAAATTATAAATATGTAAACTAACACTACTATTTTCTTCACCGGCTTTTGGATATTTATATTCGTAATGCTCAGGATAAAGATTACCATACATTACCATATTAAACTGTTTTACATTTTTTTCATCAGTTTTGAGATAAGCAATATAATCTCCATCAGGGGACCAATCGAATGCTTTACTAAAACTAAACTCTTCTTCATAAACCCAGTCTGGTGCACCGTTGATAATGCTATTCCACTCTCCGTCTGTAGTAACTTGAAACTCGTGATCACTATAGATATCTTTATAAAAAATATTGTTATCTCTAACAAAAGCAATTTTTTCTCCATTTGGAGAGAATGAAGCTAATTGTTGTTTACCATTATTTGAAAGTGGGGTAATGGTCTTTTCTGCAATATCGTAAATAAAATATTCTGCTTTAAAGGAATGACGATATATTGGTTCGTATTGTGCACTTATCAAAATCATAGTTTCATTGGTATTGTAAGTATAATCATAAATCCAATCTATATTAGAGTCTTCAAAATCACTTACCTTAAAAACAATATCTTTCTGTTCTCCGGTTTCGAAATCATAACTTATAATACTATTTCTCGCCATATTAAGAGATGTGTATGTTTCACCATCGCTCATGGAATTTATACCATAAACCGATGCCATTCTAAATGTTCCGTAATACCATAGGTCTTCATGAGTAATTTCCTTTTGTGCCGAAGCACTAATCAGTATAATCACGCTTAAAATGAACAAAGTCAATCTTTTCATACTAATACTTTTAATTATTATCATTCAAAATTAATCATAATCCATTAAATATTTTCTTAATAAAGGCTTAATCTTTAAAATTTTTAAAATCAATCTTTATTATTCAAGATATGATATCAATATTAAAAAATATTTTAGAAGTACAAATGATAATGAATTCACTATATATACTATCCGGCTAGAGTAAACCTTAAGCTAAGTCCGAAATTTGTATTAGATGTAGGATAAGATAAGGATATTTTGGGTTTTGTAAGTACTTGATCGTAGAAAAATCTGAGATTAAATCTATCGCTTAAAACATAATCTGCACTAAACTTAATAGTTACAACATTTTGTCCTGCAGTAGGTTGGTCAACAGCCTCTTCGAGTTTACGAATTATAGTTAAATTATTTCGGAGTGAAAAGTCGAGACGAATGTTTAAGTCAGATTTATAGTTTCGTTGTCTGCCACCAGCTTTAATAATAACTTCAACATCCTTAAATCTATAACCTGTTCCAATTATAAACTCATCTGTTTTTGTTTCAGTTAATTGATTATTGCTAAAACTCATAGCAAGGTTACGACTTTTCTTTACTTCAATTTTAGCCATAAAACTATTGGTCATGGTCATGTCAACTGAGATTAAAGGAGAAAACTGTTCGGTAATACTTACAGCATTAATTTCGTGTTTACTATAATAGTTACCATATTCTTGGTTTTGTCCCAAAACTTCTCTTATTGTATTAAAACCATCCACTTCGTTGTAAAGGTCAGGCAAACGCGTAGTATAACTGCCAATATTGTAAGTTGATCTGTACACATGATTAATGTTAACAGTTCTAAAATACTTTTGGAGAGCCTTAATTTTTCCTAGTCCATCGTATGTAATACGCCAGTTTGGCAATGCACTTAACACACTAGGGAAAGTGCTTAGTGTAACTTTATCAGGGTCAGTATTAGTGTAAGCGGCAAGAAATGCGGGCATAAGGACGTCTTGTGAAGTTTTGCTATAACCATCAGGAAATCCGTCTTCATCAACATTATTGGGGTCATAATTAGGTCTTTGAGAAGCAATTCTATGAGCAAGTTCTATCCTATAATCCGCAAAATTTTGAAAAGATTGTGATGTATAATCTCCATCTTTACCGATTTTCTCGAAAGCAGTTCTCCAAGTTATGGTTGTCATACTAAAACTTCCGTTAGTAAGCGGATTTAGTTGCATAAACTCATCTGCACTTTGGTTGTAACGGTAATACTCGTTCAAGTTTTCTGAAAAATTATGATTTAAAGTTAAATCGATCCTTAAATCTTTTACAGGTTCCAGGGACGCTCTCACATTCCAAGTAGTACTGTGTGTCATTGTAAACGGAGATGCCAAAGTAGTATCTCGTGTAATCATATGATTTTCGGCTGCCCACATTCCAAAATCAGGGTCTTGCCATCCCATAATAAATGGTATTGAAGGCGTTTGTATCGAAGGTTGCATACCAAACATAGCGACATCGGGAGTATAATTTGAGATACCCATAATATAAGTTTGGGGCATATATCCCGGCAATAATGTTCCATTATTCTGAGTATATCCGATACTAATATTTTTAACACTCATTAGCAATACTAATGTATTATCGAATATAATTTTTGCAATGCTTTCAGTTTTTTCTCGGGAGCCTGTAACCACAATTCGTGCATCATCGTGATCACCAACAGGTGTAAATCTCAATCTATTTTTATCAATAACTTCGGTTTCTACTTCAATTGGTTTACCGTCTTTTGTGGTTGCAACAACAGTTACTTCTTCTGTTTTAAGCTTATGTGTAACAGATTTTCTTCTACCATCTCTTAATCTAAGTCCATCTTCTTCGTATGTAACAGTTTCTTTTTGAGGGCGGCTTGGTCTTCTGCTTCTTCCTCTATATTTTTTATTTACTTCATCAAGATACCCAATTTTATTATATAGCGATAGCATATTAATCTGTCCATTTACCGACAAAGCATTCCCGTTTTGTACAGTATTACCCAACTGAATTGTATCTGCTGTAATTGGTCCAGCCATCCAATCGTAATCACCGGCATATCTAACATTTGCGGTCAACCAATTAAATATTGGGATTTTGTTAATTGGCAATGTATAAGTTAAATTAAATGTATGATGGTAATGAGTATTACGCCCTAAGTTTTTAAGGTTATTCCAGATTGTATCGATCTTCTGTTCGTAAACGGGGTCATCCTTATACATTCTACCTTCCGGTTCGTCGATACGAGAGGCATTATTGGCAGAAAAATCGAATTTAAGCTGACGAGTAAGATTCCACCTTAGGTCGTATTGCCTCATCCAATTAAAGTCTTTTTGAACTGAAATAGGTAAACGTACATCTTCATTATAAACATTTCTCAACTGTGTTTCTCTATAATTTCGGTTAAGATTTGTCCTAAAAGATATTTGAGATGGTAAATAGTAGAAATTAAAATCCTTAATGATTCTAAATGCAGGTTTACTTAACAATTTAGACTGTTTAAATGGCTCAACAATTTTAGGAGTAGCATTATAATTATAAGCTAAAGCTCCTGTATAATTTCGCATTGCATTAAACTCAGTATTCGGATTTCTACTAAAAGCTTCGTTATATCCATAACTAAGCGACCAATTTGCCAAGTCGTAAATTCTTGCGGGACCATCAGTTTTATTTACTTTAACATTTGTAAAGTTTAAGCTTTTCTGCTGATTGTAATCCTGTGCCTTGTATTTTATTTCTTGTTTTTCCTCATCAGATAATGTAGGGTCTCTCATTGCAACAGAAAATGGGATATCCGGATCGAGTGGATTATACTCGGGATTTGATATATTTTCACTATAACCTACATACATTGGAATTCTAACATTGTACTTTTCGGGGAAGAATTTACCTAATTCGAGATTAGAAGAAATATCATATCTGTAAATTTCTTCTTTTTGACGTTCGCTAACTTTTTGGCTAATACTACCAAAACCAGGTTTACTAGTAGCACCTGCTACAGTAACAGAACCGAAGTCGGCAAGTTTTGTAGTAATTCTTGCATTAGCAGCCCAACCTCCTTTTTCATCAAAATCTGTCAATCTCAATTCGTTTACCCAGATTTCACCAGATTTTGGGAACCCATCGTCATCTGAGCTTTGGCTAACTTTTTTAGGATTACGTACACCTATCATAATAGTTCTAACATCTGCAAGATTTGGGTTACCCATTACGCTAATTTTATTTTTACCGTCAAACATGCTATAAACACGTGTTAGGGTAACTCCATTTAATCCGGCTCTTAAATCGTCGTTTCTTAGTTGTTTTACCTTTTGTAATAATTCAAACTCAAGATTTAAGTCATTTTCTTCAGGCCATACAATATATCTGTCGGCACTATATTCATCCTTGCCGTCATATCTACCAGGAGCCGTAACCTTAATAGGGATTTCGTATTCGTAATAATTATTTTTATAATCGGAGCCAAGTCTTACAAAAACACTTAAATCGTAGTCGTTAAGTGTTTCCTCGCCAGGCAATGATTCGGAATGTATAAACATTTTAAGCCTGCGATATTTTCTTATATCCATGTCAATATTCTTGTACACTGCCCTCCCATCACCGTCTTGCAATCCATTAACACGAAGCACCATCGACTGTTCGTTAAGTTGACGTAATTGAGGATTTGTAGGGTCAATTTGTCTATTAATACCTGGAGGAAGAATATAATTAACGGGAGTTTTATTTCCGTTTTCTTCAATATTTACAGCAGTAACATCAAAAAGGGTTTCTTGCAATTCTGAAACAATATATTCACCCGGTTGCATAAAAGAACCATTGTATTTTCTCCATTCGCCACGCACAAGGTCTAAAGTTGCCATACGCATAATAGTAGGTGCACTAAAGTTTTTTGTAAACATACGAATGAATCTAATTGACTTAAAATCTTGGATTGTACCTACTCTACGGTCGTATGAGTATATTGGGATTTTGAATTGATACCATGTTACGACAGAACGATCGTTATTAGCAAATTTTGCATTATAATCAATTTTATCAGTAATATAGTTTTCTCCTACAACAAGGTCTTCTTTTCTAATACTAATTCGGTATTGGAAATAACTTTCGTTTTCGCTCAAAGTATTGTCATAATTAACATCTTCGGTATTTGGAACTGTTGTTCCTGATGTAGAATATGATTCGTCTGACGCCTCGGCAGGTGGTGAATTGCCTTCTAAACCATTATATTTTTTGTAACGTTCAAGAATACCGAGATCTAAGTCATCATAATCGGAACCTCTATAGTAGTGAAAGTTATCACTTGATGGGTCATTTACAGCTTTTTGATAAGCTTGAGACTCCTCGCCATAAGCGGCTGCTATTTCATCAAGGTAGCTATGCCAACCTGTAGCAGCTCTAAAAAACGAACGTTCATTGTCATCCGACAATCCGTCTAAACCAACATCTTGAGCTAATCGTGATTCAGGATCATTATCAAAAGCATTTACTAAAGACTGAATTAGTGGAACACGTCCCCATGGGGTAGTATCAACAGGATTTGGATTTGTAGGTGTTGGCAATCCTTGTTCAAATGATTTTCGCCCATCTTTTAATATATCTTCGGAAACATTTCCAAGGTTAAAGTACAAATCTCCGCCGGGATTTAGTGAATCTTCAACAAATGGGTCCATCATCCAAAACTCAATATATTCAATATTTGCCTCTTCAAAATCATTAGTTTCTAGTTTGCGCATCACTCCAGCCCATGAATTATCAGGGATTTGCAATGTACCATCATTATTAAGCCCCTCTACTCGATAGTTGTATGGTCCTTTTTCGTTTGGATAATAGGCAAGATTTAGTACTGCCATATTAGTTGGGATACCTGTTACACTTTCTTTGTTAGGGAATATTTCGTTCTCATAAACTTCACGTACCATGTGGCTACTTTGTTCTTCGGCAGAAACAGGAGAATTAGTCCTGTGAAAAAGAGGATCAATTACATACCATGCAAGTTTTGCTCTATTATATCCTGATTCTAAAATGTATGAAGCATTATACTCAGGAAACATAACCGGATCGTGTGGAACACTTGCTAATGACCATGCATTGAAAGATTTAATATCAATATTTGTTTTACTTCCTTCAAAATCATCAATATAAGCATTACCCTCTTTCTCGATAGCTTTTGAATGCCCGGGTATTAAATGAGCAAATTCACCGGTTATTGTAACAGTTGACATCTCTTTGGTTTCGAGGAATGGTAAGAAGTCAACAGCTTTTGTAAGCCAAGGAAGTTCACTCCTATATGAAGCATTTACTCCCCAAATTGTGTTACTTATTGGTTCGTCTCCAATACTCACTTTTTGAGTAAGGGGTCGTTCGGTAAGATTAAGTATGGTAGCTCCAACATTAAAGTCTCTAGAAATTTCGTAATTTAAGTGAGTACCAATAAGTGTTTTTGTTTGAATATTAAACAAAGAATTACTTTCGAGTGATATTTTAATATTCGCTCCGGATTCTAATATGCCCTCATTAATGATTTTAACTCTACCAAGATTATAATCCACAGTATAATCAACATTTTCTTGTAATACTTGTGCTCCGGCAGTAACTGTAACGCTACCTTGCGGGATATTAATTGCATTAAGGGATATATCTGAACCGGATGATGATTTATAAGAGCCCGCAATAAAAAACTTGTTTTTCTCGGCAATTTGGCGGGCAGTACTTTGCGTACTATCATATAGTTCTTGAAATACATATTTGTCGGCAATTTCGTTTAATGATTGATCGCCACCTGTAATCTTTTTTCTTAAGTAACTACCAAAAGGCTCACGCACAGGAAAAATAACACGCCCATTTGATGGATTAATAGTAATATTATTGATAAAGTCGAACATCCCATCGGGATATGGGTCTAATTGCGAATTAAGATTATCTAAGTTTAAAACAGTTAAAAGCCTTGTACTATCAATAGCTCCGTCTGGCACAAAATTAATTTCGGTACCTGTTTTATCATTTTTATAATATATATCTAACCAAAAATCTTCGCTACTAACCTGATATGCACCAATGGAGTAAATATTTTTCATCATTAAATCCCAAACTTTCATTTGAGGTGTAAAAGATGTTCCTTTGATTAGTTTTAGTATTAAAGCATCAGGTGCGCTAATCTGCCCATTTGAGAATTCACCTACCCGATAAACTTTACCACCTACAGTATATTCGTATGCTACGGCAAGTACTTGATCTGAGCTTAGTTTTGAATTTAGCGAGATATAGCCCAATTGAGTATTAACAGTATATTCATTACTAGATAATAATCGTGCAGATTCAATTTTCTCGTAATCTACTCCACCAATCATACCAATTCCTAATAGAGCATTACCTACATTATTAACATTTCGTATTTCCGGCACAATAAACTCTATATCAGCCAAAATATTTGCAGAATCATTAGTATAAGGTACATTTGAGAATGATGTATTATACACATAATCGGATTGTATATTTTCGGGTTTATTTTCGCCAAGGTCGGCAAAAGCAACAATATTACGGCTATTTTCGAAATTCCCTTGACGATTTGTAATCCACACCTCAATTTTAGTTATATTAACTCCAGAAGTAATAATTGGTAATCCGCTCAAAAATCTGTCGTAATTTTCCTTAAAATAATGACCTAAAAAATAGTGTTTATCTGCTTCATATTGGTCGGCATAAATCTCATATTCTTTGGTTTGGGCTCCACCTTGAACGTCTATTGAAGAAGTTTCGCCTTTTTGCTGGGAGAAAATTGAGGTAACAGTCAATCGACCAAATTTAAGTTCTGTTTTAAAACCGAATAAACTCTGTGAGCCTGTAATAAGAGTTCCACTAAGAGGGAGTGTAACATTTCCAGCTTCGATTTTTTGAATAATTTCGTCATCGTATCCAGTGTATTCTAACTTAACACTATTCTCGAAATCGAAAGCAGCTTCTGTATCGTATTGAATATTCAATTTCATTTTGTCGCCAATTTGCCCTACCACGTTCATTTGAATTTTTTCTTGAAAATCGAAGGTAGTAGTTCTGCGAAGTTTTTCGGGAAGTGTTGGGTTATCAACTTTTGAGATATTCAATCCGAAGCTTAATTCGGCAGCACCCTGAGGTCTTATATCAATAGTATTTCCTCCAAATACCATATCAAAGACTTCACCTCCAACATTTAATTTCGGGATAATACTGCTATACGACTCAAAAGATTCTGACTTGGCTCTTTGTTGCCAATAGTCTTTAAGAGATTTATCAAAATCATATTCTATATAATCTTTAAAAGGCACACTATAAGGCATCCCCATATCCATATCACCCATTTTTTCTTTAAAAATATACTCTCCTGTTTCGGGATCGTATTCTATTTCGGTTGATAAAAAATCAGGATCGGGACCAAACAATGGTGAATTTAAATCAGGTGTAAATGGGTTATTATCATTACCTTGATACGGATAAGGAACATCAACATCACGAATTATAATAGTGTCATCATCGGGAATAGTATCTCCAACAGGATAATACTTATGTTTTGTATAATCAATTAAACCTGCGTTTGAAGGAAAAATAATAGAAATCAGAGTAATAATTACGCTAATACCAAGAATATATTTTACAATCTTCTCAATCAAAATACTCGTTTTAAAGTTCTTTTAAAGCACTCTTAACCACTTGTTCTACTGTAGTATCAGCATTAATGTTTTTTAATATTCTTCTCAATACTTTATCAACTACTTGCTTATTAAAGCCAAGCATAGTTAATGCTTGTAACGCATCTTCGTGCAAAGTATTGTTTTGTACTACAAAATTATTATTATCAGCAACTCCAACTACTCCGATTTTATCACGTAAGTCGATAATAATTCTTTGGGCTGTTTTTGCTCCAATTCCTTTTATTGTTTTAAGAAGCCCAACATTATCGGTCATAATAGCATGGCTCAATTCCTCTGCAGATAATCCGGAAAGGATAATTCTTGCAGTATTAGCTCCAACACCATTAACGGAAATGAGTAAACGGAACAGTTCTCTTTCGGCTTTGTCAAAAAATCCATACAAAAACCTAGCATCTTCTCTTATAATTTCGTGAATAAAAATTTGACATTCGGTATGAACTTTTAGTTTCGACGATGTATTTAAAGATACCTGTATAATATATCCTATTCCATTATTCTCTAACACAACATATGTTGGGTTAAGTTCAGAAATATAACCGGTAATAAATTCAAACATAAATTAACTTGTCTTAAGGAAGCAAAAATAAAAAACATTTACTCATATTAACACATTTTTCACTATAAACATTAATTTATCAAAAAGATTGTATTGTTTTAAAATTAAATCTTGATATTTTTGCTAATTTATTGCAATCATAATTATATATGTTTTTGGCATGTGTTTTTGCTTTTCTTAGAGGCAAAAAACCATGCCAAAAACCACTTCGCTGTAAGTATTTAGTTTTTATAGTCGCAGTTCTAATTTAATAATCAAAGTTAACTACATATTTCAACAATAGAATAATGATAAATTATTACCTTAACATATCTTTTAATAATACAGAAAGGTTAATTTTATACCTTTGACAAAAATTTATCAGAGAATGGAAAATTTTAGGCTTACAGCAATTTCACCAATTGATGGCAGATATAAAAATAAAGTAATTTCTCTAGAACAATATTTTTCGGAGTATGCCTTATTTAAATATCGTATAAATACAGAGATAGAATATTTTATAGCTATTTGCGAAATACCCTTACCTCAACTTAAAGATTTTCCTAAATCAAAATTTAGCTTTTTACGAAATATAGTAAGTAATTTTTCCAAATCAGATGCACTACGAATTAAGGAAATTGAACTTATAACTAATCACGACATAAAAGCCGTAGAGTATTATTTAAAGGAAGTGTTTGATAATAGTGGACTTAGAGAATATAAAGAGTTTATACATTTTGGTCTAACCTCTCAAGACATTAATAATACAGCCACTCCTTTACTATTAAAGCAAGCCGTTAATAATGAGTATTTACCTTCGATAAATAGGCTACTTAAATTATTAAAAGAGCTATCTAAAGAATGGTATAATGTACCAATGCTAGCACGTACACATGGTCAGCCTGCTTCTCCAACACGTTTAGGAAAAGAGTTGTCTGTTTTTATTGAGCGAATAAATATCCAAATTAAGCAATTAGGAGAAATTCCATATAGTGCAAAATTTGGTGGTGCTACCGGTAATTTTAACGCTCATTTTGCTAGTTACCCCAATATTGACTGGCACGAATTTGCAAATAAATTATTAAACAACATGGGGCTTGCAAGGAGTTTCCCTACTACTCAAATAGAGCATTACGACAATATTGCGGCACTTTTTAATTCAATGCAAAGAATAAATACAATATTAATTGACTTAGTACGAGACATTTGGACTTACATTTCTTTTGATTATTTCAAACAAAAGATAAAGGAAGGCGAAATTGGTTCAAGTGCCATGCCACATAAAATTAATCCTATTGATTTTGAAAATGCAGAAGGAAATTTGGGCATAGCAAATGCAATTTTTTCTCATCTTGCTTCAAAATTACCCATTAGCCGTTTGCAAAGAGACCTGTCCGATTCTACTGTTTTAAGAAATATTGGAGTTCCTATTGCACACTCAATGATTTCTTATTCCAGTATCGTTAAAGGATTAAATAAATTATTGCTTAACCCTGACAAAATAAGTGCTGATTTAGAAAAAAACTGGGCTGTAGTAGCAGAAGCAATACAAACTATCTTAAGACGCGAATCGTATCCTAATGCTTACGAAGTACTAAAAAAACTCACCAGAGTAAATAAAACTATATGCAAAGAAGATATTCATAATTTTATTGATTCGCTTGAACTTAGCAAAGAAATCAAAAAAGAAATGAAAAGTATTACCCCGTTTAATTATTTAGGCAAATAAGAATTTTTAGTATTAATGAAAGACTTAGTTAAAATATTTAGATACATATTACCATACAAAGGTTTAGTATTATTAAATATTGTGTTTCATGGATTATCAACAATATTTAGTTTATTTTCTTTTGCAATGGTAATTCCATTTCTAGGAATATTGTTTGGTACACAAGATTTAGTAACAACAAAACCTGAACTAATATTATCAAGCATTGATTCGATAAAAAACTATTTCTACTTTTGGCTAAGTCATATTATAATTGATAAGGGTCCATCCTTTGCACTTTTAGCTTTAGGTTTATTAGTGATAATATTTACTTTTTTTAAAACTCTTACTTGGTATTTAGCAAATCATTATATGGTACCGATACGTAATGGTGTTGTACGCGATATTCGCAATCAATTATTTAAAAAAGTATCCGGATTACCAATGGGTTATTTCAGCGACGAAAAAAAGGGCAATATAATGGCTCGTATGACAAACGATGTTCAAGAGATTGAATGGAGTATTATGAGTTCATTAGAAATGCTTTTTAGGGATCCTATCAAAATTATATTTTTCTTAACAACCTTGCTCATTATGAGTTGGAAGCTCACAATATTTGTATTTATTCTTCTTCCAATTGTAGGTATTGTAATAGGTGGTGTGGGAAAAACACTTCGCAAAACATCTATGGTGGGGCAACAACTTATGGGACAACTACTTGCGCAGATAGAAGAAATGATTAGCGGACTTAGAATAATTAAAGCTTTCAATGCGGAGAAATATATTAGAGACAAGTTTAAAGATCAAAACGAAGATTATACCCAATTAATGAATAAGGTTAATAGGCGTAGATTTATGGCAAGCCCATTAAGTGAATTTTTAGCAACAGTAGCAATGATTCTAGTAATGTGGTTTGGTGGTAAGATGGTTCTTGGAGAAACGTCAACTCTTACATCTCAAGCATTTATTGGTTATCTAATAATTTTCAGTCAAATAATTGTTCCTGCTAAAGCTCTTACAACTGCATGGTTTAACGTAAAAAAAGGGCTTGCCTCCATGGATAGAATTAAAGTAATAACTGATGCTGATGATAAAATTGTAGATTCTAAAAATGCTATTGTCATTGATAATTTTAAGGATTCTATTGTCTATGCCGGAATTAATTTTAGATACAATGAATCAACAGAAGTGCTGAATGACATTAATTTAAGAATACCAAAAGGGAAAACTATTGCTCTTGTTGGGCAAAGCGGCTCAGGTAAATCAACATTAGTAGATTTACTACCAAGATTTTACGATGTAATAGATGGACAAATAAGTATAGATGGAATAGATATTCGTGAAATTAAATTAGAATCTTTAAGAAAACTAATTGGTTATGTTAATCAAACACCTATTCTATTTAATGATACGTTTTTCAATAATATTGCATTCGGATTAGATAACGTAAGCATTGAAGATGTTATAGAAGCTGCTAAAGTAGCAAATGCTCATGAGTTCATTACAAATACACCTGGCGCCTACATGAGTAATATTGGCGATGGTGGAAATAAATTAAGCGGAGGTCAACGACAAAGAATAAGCATTGCCAGAGCAGTATTAAAAAACCCACCAATTTTAATTCTAGACGAAGCTACATCAAGTCTTGACACAGAATCGGAAAAATTAGTTCAAGAAGCATTAGAAAATTTAATGAAAAACCGTACCTCAATTGTTATTGCTCATAGATTATCAACTATAAAGAGAGCAGATGAGATCTGTGTAATGCAAGAAGGTAAAATAATTGAAAGAGGCAAACACAATGAATTATTACAAAAAAACGGTATTTATTCAAAACTGCATAATTTACAAATTTCGTAAAATGAAACATTATTTTTTTATCAGCTTAACCACATTGTTAATAATAAGCTTAACCGCATGTAACAACAAACCGGAACGGAAAAAAATCAATCCAATTTCTAAACCCTTGATAAAACACGAATATAGTTTTGAAAATCCCCCTGTTTTTCAGAAACACGGTGAACTTCATTTTCTCAACTCTAATACTGATAGCATAAAAAGCACAATTGACATAGAAATAGCCTCAAATAATTACGACAGAACATTAGGCTTAATGTTTAGACCTTCTATGGAACCCAACAACGGAATGCTTTTTATTTTCGAGGATGAAACAATACAATCCTTTTGGATGCGTAACACATTAATCTCATTAGATATGATTTATGTTAACAGCGACAAAGAAATCGTAACAATACATAAAAATACTCCAACTCTTACAGATCAGTCATTCCCAAGCAACGAACCTGCAGTTTATGTTGTAGAGGTTGTGGGTGGGTTCTGCGACAGCATAGGAATAAAAGTTGGAGATAAAATTATGTTCTAAATTATTAAAGTATTAATTGTTTATTATTTTTATGCTTAATAAAAAATTATTGGTATGAGATACGGAATTTGCAACATAGCTTTTATTCCCATGCGTATAAGAGCAAGCGAGGTTTACGAAATGACCAATCAGTTAATTTTTGGTGAACATTTTACAGAAACAGAAAAAAGAGGCAGCTGGAGCAAAATAATACTAGCACACGATAATTATGAAGCTTGGATCGACAATAAAAACATAGTTTACATAAGCGAAGAAACTTTTAATAAAATTAATAATTCTAATATACCGATTCTTTGTAAACCAGAGCTTATAATTACCCGACACGACAATTCGTTAATGAAAATACCAATTGGTTCTAAACTGATAAACAATAAAGTTTTTAATATTCAAAACTTCCCAAGTATTGACAAAGAACAAATTGAAGCTTCTGTAATAAAGACCAAAGACATAAGAACTAATATTGTAAAAATTTTGACAGAATTAATGAATACACCCTATTTGTGGGGAGGTCGTACAAACTGGGGAATAGATTGTTCGGGATTAGTTCAAAATGTTTTTTCGCTATTTGATATTAAATTACCACGCGATGCAATTAATCAAGTTGAATACGGAGAAAATATAGAATTTATTACAGAAACCTTACCCGGTGATATAGCTTTTTTTGATGATAAAAACGGAAAAATTATTCATGTCGGGATAATTACAGGAGCCAATGAAATTACTCATGCTTCGGGAAGAATAAAAAAAGACCGTTTAGACCATCAAGGTATCTTCGACTACGAAAAGAAAGTTTACACTCACAATTTAAGACTTATAAAACGAATTATTAATCTATAAATCCATAAAATAAATTCTAAATTTATTAAACAATTACAACTCTATATTGTTAAAGCTTAAGAGATACTATTTTATTTATTTACCTAAAAAGAAATAATATGTTTACATTACCAGAATTACCTTACAAGCAAAATGCATTAGAACCTTATATCAAAGAAGAAACCGTAAAATTTCATTACACAAAGCATCACAACGGATATGTTAACAAGTTAAATAATCTTGTTGAAGGAACAGATTTTGCGAATTCTACATTAGAAGAAATTATAAAAAATGCCGAAGGTGGTATTTTTAATAATGGCGCACAAGTGTGGAACCACACATTTTATTGGGAAGGATTTTCGCCTAAAGGTGGTGGAACTCCCGTTGGAGAAATTGCAAAAGCAATTAACAATAGTTTTGGTTCTTTTGATGATTTTAAAGAAAAATTTAGTAATGCTGCTGCAACTCTTTTTGGTTCAGGATGGGCTTGGTTAGTAGTAAATAAGCAGGGCAAACTCGAAATAGTACAAGCATCGAATGCCGGCAATCCAATACGTGATGGATTAAAGCCCTTATTAACATGCGATGTATGGGAACATGCATATTACTTAGACTATCAGAACTTAAGACCAGATTATATTAAAAATTTCTGGGAAATAATTGACTGGGTAAAGATTAACGAAAGACTTATTAATGCCTAATTTAGTTTCATAATAACAGATTCATAAAATAAAACAGGTTGTCTTAATCTCCGGCAACCTGTTTTTTTATAGTGTATCGGACTAAAATAGATTTAATTGTTTTATCGTGAGTTTGACACAATTTTAAGCTAATAGTCAGATAATAAAACATATAAATTTTGACTGGCACACTACAAAAAATACCTAACTGTTTAATATTATATGAATTGTGATTTTGTCTCTTTATGGAATATACTAGGAAGAGTTTTTAACATTAATCTTTTTTGAAGTGAGTCCTATTTTTTACCGCTTAGGCACAACGGTCAAGTATAAGAGCAGTAGCGGATTTCGAAGCAATTACCTGTCCGCCACAACAAAAGTTTAATAAATGCACAGACCTTGAATTTACCACTTCACCCGCTATTGCTCTTATACAATGTTGTGCAATCGTGCTTTCTTTTCTTTCGTCCGTGCGTAGGGAAAGACACACTCTTTGACAAGCTTTGGCTGGTGCGGTTGGCTTGAGCGGCTTGGCAATGTGTGTGGCTTTGAAGCGTTGGCATTTATGTCCGTTTATATTGTTTTTAGTTTCAGGTCTTTTAAGTATTCGTTGTGTTCTTTCGTCTTCGTTTCAATTCGTTCGTTGATTGAAGTCAGTTTTTCGTTGACCTTGTCCAAGTCGATTTCTATTTCGTCTTCTGCTGTGCTTACATAGCGAGAAATGTTCAAGTTGTAGCCATTCTTCTCAATTTCGTCCATAGATACCTTACGAGAATAGCGCTCAGTCTCCTGACGGTATTTGTAGGTTTCTACAATACTCTTGATGTTGTCTTTATTCAGGGAGTTTTGGCGTTTACCTTTTACGAAATGTTCACTGGCATTGATGAACAAAACGTCATCTTCCTTCTTGCATTTCTTCAAAACGAGAATGCAGACAGGAATCCCTGTTGAATAAAACAAATTAGACGGCAAACCAATCACAGTGTCAATGTGGTTGTCTTTAAGAAGTTTGGTGCGGATGCGCTCTTCTGCTCCGCCACGGAATAAAACACCGTGTGGTAAAATAATGGCCATAGTCCCTTCTTTGGCTAA
>JAQVOJ010000151.1 GCA_028702675.1 Bacteroidales bacterium | reverse complement strand
CCAAGAACATTTTCGGCAAAACGCCCCTCTCGCTCGATGCTGTATGCATCGTATAAGGTACCAACAAGTAAAATTTCTTTTACTTTAAAAGGCATTAAATCATGATAAATGTCTCTTGAATAATTATTCTCATTTAAGAATTTATGAAGTAATTTTCTATTATCCGGCAATTGAATTTTTTCAGGTTCTATACTAACAACTCGATCATTTCGCAATAAATGTTGTACAACTAGAGAATTCAAATATCCGGTAATAATACTTGATAGGTTATCTATCAGGTGAATCTCTTCTTTAAGAAAAGGCCCTTCGTCTAATTCAACAAATTCTTTTTTATAGAATACTTCTATACTACCGCGTTGATCATCAAGTGTTTTAATACTTCTATTTATAGTCCATTTAGTGTCTTTAAAATTGCTCGACATATAATCTCTGCCCCTAAAACTAATACGGGCACATGTATATTCAGGATATTGAAAGGCTTCAGGCAAAATATTGACAATTTGCTGCAAAGTTTCGTCAAGAGGTTTGCTTTCACGAATGATTCTATTGGTTTGATTTATTGCCGAAAGTTCTTTTAACCTTTCTTTATTTTGAGCAAGAAGTTGGTTAATATCAACATCGTTATAATTATTCTTTATTACCATATAAGTAATTTATTTATTGCAAATTACACATTTAAAACTTAAAATTATAAAAAATATAACTAATCTATTCTGATTTAAATATTTAATTTTATATTGCTCAATATTTTAAAAATATACTTATTCAAAATATAATGAACGAAAATCAAAAATTTGGAACTGCTCCGGTATTTTTTACAGCAATTGCAACGATCTTAGGTGCAATATTGTTTTTAAGATTTGGTTTTGCTGTTGGAACTTTAGGTTTTTGGGGTGTAATTCTTTTAGTATTCTTAGGACATTTAGTAACAATTCCTACTGCTCTTGCACTATCTGAAATAGCAACAAACAGAAGAGTTGAAGGCGGAGGTGAATACTTTATAGTTTCCCGTTCTTTCGGTTTAAACATAGGTAGCACTATTGGAATAGCCTTATATATGTCGCAAGCAATTAGTGTTGCATTTTATGTAATTGCATTTACCGAAGCTTTTGAATTCTTTTTTGTTTTTATGCGCGAAAATTATTCTATAGAACTTCCAAGACAAGTAATAAGTATGCCTATCATGGGATTACTAAGTTTACTTATTATAAAAAAAGGAGCAAATTTGGGTGTAAAAGCATTATACATAGTTGTTGGAATCTTGTTTTTAACAATAATTTTATTCTTCCTAGGCTCACCTGATCCTGAAGCCGAACTTAGCAGCTCTATTTTAAACTTTGAAATGCGAAACATGAAGGATTTTTTCATTGTTTTTGCAATTGTATTTCCTGCATTTACCGGTATGACTGCCGGTGTAGGATTATCCGGAGACCTAAAAAAGCCCGGCAAATCTATTCCATTGGGAACAATTTCAGCTACTTTTATAGGAATGATTGTATATATATTTATCGCATGGAAGTTAGCTTCTTCGGCAAGTGTAGATGATTTACTAAACAATCAGTTTGTAATGGGTAAAATTGCTTTAGGTGGTGTTATTATGGTACCTATAGGTTTAGCTGCATCTACAATTTCATCTGCACTTGGTTCGGTAATGGTTGCACCACGAACATTACAAGCATTATGTAAAGATTCAATTTTTCCTTCAAAAAAACTCAATATATTTCTTGCTAAAGAACGACAAAAAGATAAAGAACCAATTAATGCTTCAATTATAACTTGTTTAATTGCTTTTGGTTTTGTTGCTATAGGCGACATTAATGCAGTAGCAGAAATAATTTCAATGTTTTTTATGCTTACCTATGGTAGTTTATGTCTTATTTCATTCCTTAACCATTTTGGTTCTTCTCCATCATATAGACCATCATTTAAATCAAAATGGTGGTTATCCTTAATAGGATTTATAGTTTCTGTATGGGTTATGTTTAAGATTAATACTACCTATGCACTTGCAGCTTTTATATTACTCACACTTATCTATATTTACATAAATTACTACCATAAAAATCGAAGAGGGTTATCATCAATATTTGTAAATACGGTATTTCAATTAAACAGAAAACTGCACTTATTTGTGCAGTCGAAAACTAAAAGTAGCCGATTTACAGATTGGCGTCCTAGTATAATATGTGTATCTAAATATTCTTTCGAAAGAAAAAACGCATTACGTTTACTTGACTGGATATCTAACACATACGGTTTTTCAACTTATTTGCACAAAGTAGAAGGCTATTTCTCAAGCGAAACTGCAGAGATTGCAAAACAAGAACAAGATAAACTTTTACAGGAAATAAAAGAATACGATTCAGTTTTTATAGATACTATTATTTCTCCTTCTTACACCACAGCCATAGCTCAAGCAATACAGCTACCTGGAGTTTCTGGACTTGAAAACAATATTGTCTTATTTGAATTTGACAAAAACGATTTGGAAGAACAAGCTAAAGCTGTTGATAATTTTAATCTTGTAAAATCCGGCAATTTTGATATTATGTTTCTTGCCTCTGGTAAAAATAAGATAAATTATAAAGGTGGTATTCATATTTGGATTAACGTTACTGATAATGAGAATATTAATTTAATGGTAATGCTTAGTTTTATTATTTTAAATCACAAAGACTGGCGTAAAGCAAACATTAAAGTATTTGTAATTATCAAAAAAGACGAAACAGAAACATTTAAAGAATCTTTTATTGAAACCGTAAATTCAGGAAGAATACCAATAATGCTCGAAAATATTGAGTTTATTATTCAAGACGAAAATACATCTACTAAAAGTTTAATGCATAAAAACTCAAAAAACGCAGGATTAATAATTACAGGTCTTCGCGAAGAAATATTGAAACATAAAGGAATTGATGTATTTACTAAATGTGAAGAACTTACCGATACTTTATTTGTTTATTCAAAAAGAAATATTCCTATCGAATAATAATGAAATTCATTACAAATACACAAATCTATCACGAAGTAACCGAAAAAATATGTTTAGCTGAAAAATTTGTTTGGATTGGTACTGCCGACATTAAAGATATGCATTTACTTTACAATGGCAAAGTTCTATCATTCTTAGCTGTTTTAAACGACCTTATAAATAAGAAGACTGAAGTAAGACTGTTGCACGCAAAAGAACCCGGTCCTCAATTCCGAAAAAGCTTTGATAAATATCCCGGACTTTGGAGCAAAATGGAAAGACAATTGTGTCCTCGTGTACATTTTAAACATATTATTATTGATGGTAAGTTTGCTTATACCGGAAGTGCCAACTTAACAGGTGCGGGTCTTGGTATGAAAAATGAAAATCATAGAAATTTTGAGGCAGGCATTATTACCGAAAATCTAATATTAGTAGAACAAATTATGCAACAATTTGATTTAGTTTGGATGGGATACTATTGTAAAAAGTGTAAAAGGAAAGGTTATTGCGATGATCCAATTATATAAACACTAAATTTATATTTACTTGTTACAAAAAATCTTGTTACAAAAAATTTCAAAAAAAATTGATGTAAATAAACTTATTTGTTTTACATTTGTTTTAAATTAGATTATTACGTTACAAACGTACAACACAGTAAATATTTATTAATTTTAATTTAAACTATTTTATTATGAAAAAATTTATTTTAAGTTTCGCTGTTTTAGCATTAATTGCTTTTAGTGCAAATGCTCAAGAAAAATCATTTATCCCTACATCAGGAGATATTAGTTTAGAAGTAGATTTTACTCCTTTTGGCGGAGCTCCAATTCAAGCAAATTTCATTAAAGGTCGCTTTTTTATTAGCGACAATTTAGCTGTTAGAGCCGGAATTTTATTTACACATGAATCATACAAAGACAATTGGGAAACTCCAGGTGCCGGTGTTGGTGGTTCTGTTTTAACTGAAGAAGAATCTGCAGCGGGTACAGAATTTGGATTATTTCCAGGTGTTGAACTTCATATAGGTGATTTCAACAGAGTATCTCCTTATATTGGAGCCGAATTTGGTTTTATTACAGGTTCTTACAAATATGATTATAGTAATAGCGATGGTGATGAGCAATCAATAAAAGGTTTTGACCCAATTTCCGGTAATAATGCCTACACAGCTATAGGTTTTAATCTTATTGCTGGTTTCGACGTATATATACTTAATGGTTTATATATGGGAGCCGAAATGGGCTTAGGTTTAAGCACAACAAGCTTTAAAGATGTTGAGAATGCTGTTACACCTGCTGGTGGAAGCACTACTACTACTACTACCGAAAATAATGAAAAATATTCTGATATAGGTGTAATTTTTAATCCTGCAATACGCTTAGGCTGGAAATTCTAAAATATTTTAAATATTAAATATAACAGACTTGGATTTATCTAAGTCTGTTTTTTTTT
>JAQVOJ010000060.1:4473-17698 GCA_028702675.1 Bacteroidales bacterium | reverse complement strand
TGACTGATGGTTCATTACCTAATTATATAATATCAGACTTTTTTATTGCTTTAATAGTGTTTGCGATTTTTGCTTTTATCCTTTTTAAGTATTTTAAGAAAAACAGGATTGTTCTATTTGGAGTATTATTTTTCTTATTAAATATAAGTCTTGTTATGCATATTATACCTATCGAAGGGCGAATATTGGCTGCCGATAGATATGCTTACGTTTCGTTTTGGGGACTGTTTATTGTTATTGCTTATTCTATCGATAAACTTCTTTTAAAGTATAATTATTTAAAACTTGGAGCAGTAAGTTTAATATGTGTGTTTTTAGCAATTAACTCTTACTCTAATGTGGCTTATTGGAAAAATTCATATACATTATGGCTTAAAGCAGTAAGCGAAGATAAATATAATTCTTATGCTCTTAATGCTCTAGGTATTGCTTATTTAGAGATTAAAGAGAATGTTGATAGTGCTTTAATAATGATAGATAGGGCACTTAATATTAACCCGAATGTTCCTGAATATCATGTTGATAAAGGGCGTGTGTTGTTTAAACTTGACTCTTTAGATTCTGCGCTCGTTTATTTTAATAATGCAATACTATTAGACTCTACTAATGATATGGCTTATAATAACAGGGGGGCGCTTTATGTTAAAATAATGCAATATAAAAATGCAATATCTGATTTTGAAACAGCAATTGAATTAAATGATAACTTGGAACTTTATAAAGAAAACTATTTAAAAGCTAAAAGACTTTATAGTTTGGATAGTGTTTTACTCGCTGATTATTCTTCGCGCGAGTTTTCAACTGAAGAAAAAGTAGAATATATTAAACTGGCTTCTGACAGACTTATTGCTCAAGGGAAAGAGCAAAGTGGTCTTGAATATTTATTAATTGGGTTAAAGCTTAGCGAAAATGACATAGCTATGTTGCAAAATGTGGCAGCTATTTATAGTAGATTGAGGCAATACGATAATAGCATAGAGTATTATAAAAAGCTGCTGAGTATTAATCCGGATAAGTCTGAATATTACTATTATCTGGCTAATAATTATTTTAATATCGGGAACAGGCTCAGTGCTTGCGAAAATTGGTCAATCGCAAAACTGTACGGACATAATCAGGCTGAAATCAATTTTGATACTTTTTGTAAAAAAGATTAGTTTATTTGACTACTGCTTACCCATTCCAAACACTTTACGCTGTATATATCTCACAATTTTCCAAAAAATATCGCTCCAAAACCAGAAAAATCTTATTATTGCTTCTTTAAGCCTAATTTTCTTTCTTTTCAGTACTGCAATATAGTTGTGTAGGTAAGAGCTTAACTTAAACTGTTTTAGATAATCGGGATAATACTTTAAAATTTGTTTGCCTAGAAGTGAATTTTTGCCTATACCATTTCGTCTGATTTTGTTTCGCCTCCACTCTTCGTTTAAGAGGTGGATGGCATACCAGTTTTCGTCAATGGCAATGTCTTTAATAATAAAATTTCGTACATGTCGCCAGTCGTCGGGGTTTGTAAAGATTTTAATATGCTTAGTTAAGTTATATAATGCTATGTTTTTGTTAAGTATTTTTATTGGAAGGTTCCAGTCGGTATTTTCGTTGGTAACTGTTTGCAGGGCTTCATCGTAACAGGTTTTCATTACATCACTCCCTTTCGGACATTTCATAATATTACCAATTACCGGAAAATCATGATGACTTCTGAACACATATTCTTCATTAAAGTCAAGAGTTTTAAGGCAAATTACATCCATATCGCTCCACCAACCACCTTGTTCGTAAAGCAATTTATACCGAAATATGTCAGAAAAGCCGGCATAAGAACCTTTGCCATGACCGTACTGATTTGTATTTTTATACGCAAAAACAAACTCGCGTGGTATTATCTCAGCAGCATCTTTTATTATTACTTTTTCGGGAAGTTTTGTTCTAATAGGCTCGTAAAGCCACAAATAAAATTCGTGATTATTGTTTAGATATGATTTTATACACAATAATTCAATTATCGATAGCTCGCTACCAATCCACAATCCATGCACTATTTTATTTGAATTATTCAATTTCTCCGCTTTGTTTTAGTTCTCTTAATTGTTCCATTAGCTTTTCTTCCGTACTGTTCAAAATTTGTGTATGTAAAATCTCTGCCGGAATATTCATAGCTTTTATCAATAATTCTCGATATCCTTTATTATCTCTAAACGTATAAATTGTATTTTCGAGTTTTGTTTGAATAATTTTTTGTTTTTCTATGTCAAGCTTATCGCCAGAGGCTAATAGGAATATATGATTTTGCACTTTTTTTTCAAGCTCATCGATGGGGATGTCAGTAAACTTGTTCAATTCTTTTAGTTTAAGCTTTTCGTGTTCGTTCCAACTTTCCACCAAATTTATTAAATCTTTGAATGCTTCTGTATTACGATGCTCAATTTGAGTTTTAGGATTAAATTTTATGGTTTTATAATAATCAAGAATTTTAGATGTAATCTCGTAAGAACTTTCCCAAATAGAGCAATTGGGTGGCGACCAAACTCGGTTAAAAGTAAGGGGAATTTGCAATTTGTTGAAATGATTGATAAAATCAGGAATCTCATTCCAGTTTTGCTGAATAAAACAGCAGGCAATACCGATAAAGCGATTCTTTTGTTGGCAAAAATCAATGAAATAATTCAAATTATTCATTACCTCCTCAAATTTTGCCCCTTTACGTATTTGTTCGTAGGTTTCTTTTTTAATTGAATCAATCGATACGCTTATTGAGAAATTTCCCTTTTCGAGTAAATCTTTAATTTTGTCGTTTAATATTGTGCCATTGGTTTGTACTACTATTTCGCAGGCAGGATTAAGCTCAATAATCAGATCCCAGATTTTATAATAAACAGGAATTAAAAAAGGTTCGCCACCCATGAATTTGGTGCTTTTAAGATGAGGAATAAATTCTCTAAGTTCTTCAACAAATTCATCATTATATGGCAATATTTTTTCTTCTTGACCAAGTTTGTTTTTGGCAATTTTAGAAGAATTTTCTTCTGAGCACATTATGCACTCCAGATTGCAACGATTCGATAATTCAAACTCCATTGAAACAGGATAATCGCCGGCAGGTTGAAAATAATCGTAATTTCTTGCCAATACTGTTGTGTATGCTTTTTCTTCCCATTGCACCTGACAACAATAGCAACCAGCAGATAAATCACATTTTTGCATTTTATTACGCAAGTCTTTCATTTGCTCACTATTCCATGCATCAGAAATCCTTGTTGATGGCCAATTGCCGAATATATTATCGCGATTGTAACAACAAACACCTATTTTACCCCCATAGCTAAAGTATAAATTAGTAAAAGGAGCATGACATAAATATTTGTAATTGTGTGCTGTCCGGGTTTTGTTATAGTCGTGAATAGTCTTTTTACTCAAAGAAACAGGTTTGCGTGGAGCAGTATATACTTTGTAGCTTCTGATTTTTATTAAGTTACGGTAGGTGTTAGTAATAAAGCTTAATCCGGGCGTTCTGTTTATCGTTCGGCGAAGTTTTAAAATACTATTTTTATGCGATTTTGGCATGTATTACTAATTTCCGTATTTGTCAATTAATTCAATTAGCTCTTCACTAGATTTCGAAAGTAATTCTTTATATACCATTTTAAGCGGTAAATTTGCAGCAAAGCTAAAAAAATCGTTTCTCGACATTTGTTTTTTGTCAAGATATTCTAAAATATTTTCTATTTTTTCATTTACTTGATTTAGTTTTTCTTGTAATTCTGCTTCTGCAGAGCTGTCTTCTCTAATGAATTTTTTTATTTGTTCAAAAAACAATTTTTCCTTATCCGAATAATCAACATCACGTAAGGTATTGCTGGTTTTCGATTCTTGCAACCAATTGTAAATTTGGGTTTTTACAAGATTATCAAATACTTTTATGTTATGAAAACTTTCTGGGGCGGTAATTGTAGGCTTAAAAACTTCTCTTGAAAGTGTGTTGTAAATTTCTTGCAATTTATCGGTAGGCAATGCCCAAAGCGAATGTTCTTGTGGCTGCCTAATTGTGTTGAACCAAAGGGGTATATTATGTTGATTGCAAAATCTTACAAAATCGCCCATTTCTGTCCAGTTTTGTTTCATAGGATTAGTAAGTACACATAGTTTTGTTTTTTTCTTTCTACAATAATCGAGGAAGTATTTGAAATTTTCCATAACTTCTTCAAAAACAGCATTTACTCTTATAGCTTCGTAAGTTTCTTTTTGTAAAGAATCAATAGAGATATTAATATTGAAATTTCCTTTTTCTAATAATTCTTTAATCGAGTTGTTTAAAACAGTGCCGTTTGTTGCTAATACTATTTTTATTTTGGGGTTAATTTCAACGGCATTATCGAGAATATTTTTACAAATTTTACTTAAAAAAGGTTCTCCGCCATTGAGACGTAACTCTTGCAGATGAGGTATAAATTCGTTTAATTGATTTACAAACTCGTCATCGTAAGGGATTTCTAATTTTGGTTTTTTCTCTCTGTTCTTTCTTATTGATGATGACAGAAACCCATTACACATAATACACTCCAAATTGCAGGTATTGTCGAGTTCAAGCTCCATCATTTTCGGATATTTCGCCGGTTTGCCCAAATGATCGTAGGCTTTAGCAAGCACCGAAACATAATTGTGGCTGTTTAAGTTTTCGAGGCAAGTTTCGCAAGTTTCTTCGAGAGTAAGTTTTTTAATGTTTTTTCTGAATTCGTTAAATCTTTTTCCTTCCCATATTTCTTTTATTGATTTTTGGGGATATGAGTCGGGATTAATAAATCCAAGCCAGCAAGGAGCGGCATCACCGTGAATGTTAAAATACATGTTTGTAAATGGAGCATTACACAAGTGTTTCTTGTACAGGGTTTTCCTGCTGCGATTATATTCCCGTTTTATACGTTTATTTAATGACATAGTCTTTTACTCTATTGCAAAGTTAAGCTTTTTACCCAGGTTTCTAACTCACCAACTAAGGTTTCTTTAGGCATTTTAGAGTAAATTTCATAAAAAACACTTAATGAATCCGCGTCAATATTTTTAAGTTCATTAAAAATCTCATCTAAATATTCGTCATAACCTGCATCACATATAAGTTTAGTAATGTTTTTTATTATCTCATCGGTCTCTAATTGGGTTTCTATTTTGTCTGAATTTTCGTTTTCAATCAGATAGTTTTTCAAGCGTTTCGATAATTCTTCTTGCTGATTGAATTCTTGTGTCCAGTAATCAAGATGTTCAATTATTTCGTTATAGCATTTTTGATTGTATTGCTTTATTGTGCTATCATTTTCGAAAGAAAACCCCGTCAAATATTCTTTTATTTTTAGTTTGTCTTCGTTTGGTAAAGTCCAAAGCGATAGCTTTTTGGGCATATACAGATAGCTAAAGAAAACAGAAATATCATTTTTGTTGCAAAACTTAATTATGTCAGGGATATCTTGCCAGTTTTCTCTAAAAATAGTCATGCTTACCGAAAGATTTCTCTTTTTTCTTTTTGAATAATTAATAAACCAGTCAAGGTTTTGCATTACATTTTCAAAATTTGCCCCTTTGCGTATTTTTTCAAATTTTTCTTTGTTTAAACTGTCGATAGAAACGGATATTTCAAAATTGCCTTTATTAAGTAGATTTTTTATGCGTTCGTTAAGATGTGTGCCATTAGTAATTACAAAAATTTTTGTTTGTGGGTTTTCATTCACTATTATATCCCAAATCTTGTAATATTGTTTAATAACAAATGGTTCGCCACCATAAAACTTAGCTTCCTTAATATGTTTTAAAAGAGGAGTAATTTCTTCAATAAATTTATCATTGTAAATATTATTTTGAGCTTCAACTTCACGATTTTTTTCGTTACACATAATGCAACGCAAATTGCAATAAGAGCTAATGTCGAATTCTATTACTGCAGGGTGTAAGTTGTTTTTTCGCTTGCTGTATATGTCGTAGTTTACGGCTTTTAGGCTGTGATATTTCCCGCTTACAATAAAATCACGACAATAATTGCATCCTAAAGATAAGTTATTGCGATTGTGTGCTTCTATAAATTTTTTTCGTTTTTCGCCTGAAATTATTTCATTAATGCTTTGTTTGGGGTATTTCCCAAATACGTATGATTGATTGTAACTGCATGCCATTACTTTACCGCTTCTCGAAAAAAGTAAATTATTTTGGGCAACATAGCAAATTAATTTTTGTGTTCCGTAGGGGCGGTCTTTGTTGTAATCTTCTAATTTTGCAGCTAAATCAGGGTCGCCTTTAGGGTAAACTATTCGAGTTTTGGGACTGATAAAATATAGTAATTGGTTATATGTGTAAATAATTTTTTGTTTTATTGAAGTAAGCATACCTATTTTAATACTTATTGTGTCTGTTATTTTTGATAATGCTAAAAATAATAACAATAAACGAAACTTATAGTATGTTTTTATTAAAGTTTAAACTTAGGAAGTTTTGTCTCAGTTTTTGATTTGTTATTTGAATTATTAGTGTGGTGGTTTCGGGAAGTGGTGGCTTCGGCTCCGCCACCTTACGTTAGTAATTCTAATTATCTGGACTATAGGTGATTGAGCGGAGCGGTGTATCGAGCCTGTCGAGATGTCGAAATCACCGGCACTACTCCGCTCCGCCACCTTTATTCAAAATACAAATCACAAAAAACAATATTTAGTCTCTTAAGGTAGTAATACTAACTATCTGGACTATAGGTGGTTGAGCGAAGCCGAAACCACCGACACCGCTCCACCACCTAAATCCTATTTGCTATTTAAATCTCAATTACGTCAATGCGAGCATGAGGCACGAATGAGAAGCATTCTGCTTAGTACATACCAACAGTTAATTTTTTAATCTTTAACTATTACAATTTGTTCAAATACAGTTGCTTCGCTCACTCTCGAAAGCTTTCGATGCTCGTTCGTAAGGACTGAGCCTGTTTGTTATTTGTAATTTGATATTTCTTTGTTATTTTACCCAATATATTTTCTAACATATTTGTTTCGCAAGCCCTTGTAATAGAGCCACAAGACAGGATGGTAATAAACCCATAGAATAGCTTTACGATATACAATTTTGTAAATAAAAAGGATTATTAATGCAAGTATTTTGTTTCTGAATAAGATAAAGTAAGAACCTAATACGAATAAGTAATGCCAATCTAAAATGCTAAGCATAATAATGAAAAATAAAGGTAAAAGATCTTCATAAAAATCATTATGCAACTGGAAAGGATTTGTTTTTTCGTTTTTAATATTCGACTTCCGTATTTCGTAAGTTTTTACTGCTATGTATATTGCGTAGGCCGGAATCAGTATAATGAAGTAGATATTAACGAAAGATATAATAATAACAAAAGTTAGGGTAAGAACTATTTCAAATGGTAATATAAAATTTGAAATAAACAAAGTCGTTTTTTTTGTCCCAAGATGCATTACTAATGTTTTAATTTCTGATAAGCTGTCTTTATTAATGTCTTTAATTTGGTGCAACAGTATATTTCTAATACCTCTTAACAAAAATATTATAGCCAAAACTATAAGTCCGATTAATAAAATATTGGAGAAAATTAGATTTTTACTGAAGATAAAAATACTTATCAGTAAGGGTATTACACTGCTATAAAGAGCATCAGAAATTATACAAGTATAAATGTTTTGTTTAAATCGTAAGGGCGGTGCCGAATATGCGGTTAGCAAAATTAATTGCAATACATACAAAGCAATTGCAAAAGCCGAAAATGGTAAGAAAAACCAAGGAATGATTCCAATTATTAGCGTACTGATTAACAAAAACCATTTATAAAGTATTGGTATTTTATGAGTAAAATTTCTTTTCCCTACTTGTTGGTCTGAGTTTGAATCTGTAATATCGTTTAGAAAAAAACCGTAAGAGGCTGTTCCAATAATACTCGCTGAGAATAATGCAAGAATAACAATAAATGAGTTAAAATCATTAAGCACTAAAAACTGTAAAAAAAATACTATTCCAATAATTGGAGGAAATATGTAATTCCACCAGTCGTTTATTCGGAATAATTTTGCAATAGATTTTAGCATTGTATCTCTTTTGAGTTTATGTGCTTTGTTTATGTTTTTCTTACTATTATTTCAAAGATGTCGGCATACGAAAACATTTCTTCTCCTTCTTTAAACAGTTTAAGATTACTTTTGTCTGAAAACTCAGCCGACATTATTCCCCCATCATCTTCAAATTCTGGTTTGCCGATTTTTATTATTTCCATGTTTAGTTTACGTAAGATACTCATTGTATTGTACAGGCAGGGTAGGTTATAAGCGTATTTTTTATTCATTAATTTAGCAAGTCTGTTCACCTGTTTCATTTCTGCTAAATCTTTTTTAAAATAATCTTTTATGTAAAGCAAACCACCTCTTTTTAGCACTGAAACTGCTGAAGCAAGTAATTGTTTATGATTGAGGCAATGTCCGTAAGATTCGAGGAAATAGACAATATCAAAACTGTTTTCTTGGTAATATTTTTTTAAAGAATGATAATCCCCACAAAGAGCATTAATTTTATTTTCAAGCTTTGAATTTTTTATTTTTTCTTTGGTAATTTCAATTTGTGTATCAGAAAGGTTTATAGCATCAATTTTAATATCTGCTTTTTTTGCAAAATGAATTGCAGGTCCACAAATTCCACAACCGGCGTCTAGAAGTTTCATGCCACTTTTAATTCCCATTGTATTAAAATAGTAGTTAAGCATAAGTTCTTCGTTAGCAGAGCGATGCGATTGTATTGCCGAATTTACAACTTCTAAATATGTATGCGTATAATCTTTATAATGTTTCTTTATTTCTTCAAGCTTTGATTTTTTATTAAAACTCATACGTCATAATTTTAGTAGTATTATTTATTGTCTTATAAGACCTGATTTTCTAAGAAAATCGTAAGTTTTTTGAAGTAGTAGTAAAGATTTAGATTCTTTCAGAAAAACATGATTGTGTTTATTAAAAACATAGGTTGCCGCTGTTGTTCTTAGGCTTCCTGTATTAAAGAATGACTTTAATAATTTTTTTCTGAACATCTTAGCTGTGTGTAACTTAATCAAGTAGTGATAGATAACCTGAGCCATATCTTTAGTGTCTCCGTTTTTAACTTGGTAAGTAAGATGACAGAAATTGTAATAAATCCAATCTTCAGGATAGTTGTTTTTTATAATTCTGTTTTCTTCCTGTAACTGCAATTGTAAAGGTGTTTTTGGTAATGGGGTAAGAAATGTAAATGTAAAGGTATCTAATGAGCTATGCATAATAAACTTAGCCCTATCGTGTATGTCCTCAACTGTGTCGGTATCAAATCCACATATAAAAGCTGCTGTAACTGCGACTTTCTCTTTGTGAAGTCTTTTAAAAGTTTCTTTGTAAGCTTTACGGGCAGGGTTTTCGTTTATTTCTTTATGAATGGATCTTATAGCTTTTAAATTTTCTGTTTCTATTCCTATAAAGAAAAGGACAAAACCGGCTTTACGGGCAAGTTTAATAACATTAATATCATCAGCAATATTGATGGAAACAAAGCACAGAAAATCTTTCTTTATATTATTGGCAATAATTTGTTCAAATAGTTCTACTGTTTTTGCTTTATGGGCTTTTGAACTACCAATTAAATTATCATCTTTAAAGATTACGTAATTTTGTTTTATTTCTTTAAGCTCTTCAATAATAGTGCTTACCGGTTTATATCTGAGTTTATGTCCTGAATAAATAGGTACTCCGCAGAAACTGCAATTAAACGGACAGCCTCTGGTAAATTCCATTGTTGCAATTTCGTAATCATATTTTTCAAAAACATCTCTGCGTGGGCTTACCGGTATTGAAAGATCGGCGTATCCTGCTTCGTAAATACTTTTAAGACTACTATTATAAAAATCTTCAATTAATTGGGGCCACACGTTTTCTGCCTCTCCGGCAATTGCTGAAGTACAATGCTTACACACTTCTTCTTTGAACAAAGTTGCATGTACACCACCTATTGCAACAGGTATGTTTTTACTTAAATAGATTTTAGCAATATCATAAGCTCTGTTTATACACATACTGGTTGATGATAAACCCACCAAGTCTGCTTCTGTATATTTAAACTCATCAAAGTTTTCATCAATTATTTCCACATCCCAGTTATCTGGAGTTAGTGCTGCAATAATTCCAAGCGAAAGGGGTTGAAAAGATGTAAGTCTGTGCAGAGGAATAAACATATTTCCGTCATCTACTACCCTAGTGTCAATTACATTAATTAAAAGGAGTTTGTATTTTGATTTTTTCATCTTATTTAATTATTCTCTTAACTATCCAACAATTTTGTGTGCCAACGTGAAAATTTTTTACTAAAACCAATAACGCTTTTGCTGTTGCAAAACTACGAGTTCTTATTAGGGTTTTAAAAAACTTCTTGCGTACATTTTTACAATTAATTAAATTTAGTGATGAACTGTAAAAAGCGTTCATTATTTCATCTCTGTTTTTATTGTAATCAATTGTGAAATTGCATGCGTTATAATATATCCAATCCTGTGGAAAATTAGTGTGCAAAAGCAAATTTTCTTTTTTAAGACTTTCAAACAGAGGTGTTTTTGCCAAAGGGGTGAGTATAGTCAATGTGCTTGCATCTATGTTGCTATCAAGTATGTATTTGCCGCGTTTAAGTATTTTTTCGGGAGTGTCATTTTCAAAACCTGAAATAAATCCTCCCATGATTGCCATCTTATATCGGTGTATTTTTTTTACTGCTTGCGTGTATTTTGATGAAGATGATTTATAATTCATTCGTTTGTTTACATTTTTTAAATCATCAATATTTTCAGATTCAAAACCTATATATAAAACTTTTACTCCGGCTTTTTTGGCAAGATTAAGAAACTCATCGTCTTCATATATATTAATAGAAGCGGCTACAATTATGTGTTTGTTAATTTTATTCTTTGCAATTTCAACAAATAATTCTTTAATTATCTGGTTGTTTTTAGAATCGCAGTAAATAGTATCGTCAATAAAGAATACGTATTTTTGTTTGATTTCTTGAAGTTCTGTAATTACATCTTGAATTTCACGTTGTCGATATGTGTGCTTATATAGAACAGGTACTCCACAGAAGTAGCAATTGTTTACACAACCCCGCGAAAATTGAATTGTAGCTATTTCATAATTATACTTATTAAAGATATCCCGACGAGGTCTTGTGTAATTAGCTAAATCAATAAATTCGCCTATATAGATTTTATTTAAACTGTTGTTTTCAAAATCTTTTATAATATCTACCCAAACGCTTTCAGCTTCTCCTTCTAAAACAGAATCAAAATATTCAATAAGTTCATTTGGATAGAGACAGGCATGTTTACCTCCAATAATAGTTTTTACCCCTTTTTTGCGTAATTTTACAGAGATATCTATAGCTCTGTTAATACTTGTAGTGTATGCCGAAATTCCTACTAACTCTGCATCTGTATCAGTAAAGTCTTCAAAATTTTCGTCAATTAATTCAATTTCCCATTCTTTTGGTGTTAATGCGGCAATTATTCCGAGAGAAATAGGTTCAAATCCTGGTAAGCCATTTGTTGGTACAAACAAGTCATCATTTGCAGATCTTTTATCTACAGTATTAATTAACAATAGCTTACGGCTTTTCATGACAATAATTCAATCTCTATTAATACAATAAAGCTATTCTTAATAAACGATTACAATTATGGAATAACTTTTAAACAACGAAAGTACAAAAAAAACGAGTATTTTTGTTAGGCTATTAATTGTAAATTATATTAATATTTATACTTGAAATAATATCAGCATGCACAAGAAAGTTTATATTTCAACTCCATTTTGTCATTGCTCTTTGCGAAAGCTTGAAGCAGAAAAACTTAGGAATTATTTTTCAATCAATAATTATACTTTAGTTGATAATATCGAAGATGCTGATTTTCATATTTGTGTTACTTGTGCTGTTACAAAAGCCAACTTAAATAATCATATAGAGTATTTTAAAACGATTGCAAATTCGAGTGGCGAATTGATTGTAGCGGGGTGTTTGCCAGGAACCAATCCCAAAGAGTTGAAGCAGGTGTTTTCAGGAAAAGTGATTGTTACAAAAGATATTGCTGATATTGATAAGTTTTTCCCTGATTTTAGAATAAAATTTACTGAAGTTCCTGAAGTGTATTTTTACGATATAGGAGCATTTCACATGTTTACAGATGATACTGTTAATCAAAGTTATTTTAATCTTTTGTGTAAATATGGTTTTTCAAAAACATTTTTTAGCAAGATCAACAGAAAGCGACAAGCAAATGATTTTTATCGTAATAACAAAAATTTAAATGTGTCTGAGCCCTGTTTTGTAAAAATAAGTTCGGGCTGTGCTAATAATTGTACGTATTGCAATATTAGGGATGCAATAGGAAAAATTAAAAGCAAAAGCATAGAAAATCTTTGTGTAGAATATCGTAGTTTAATAGAAGAGGGTAATCGTAACTTTCATTTTATTGCAGAGGATTTGTGTTCGTATGGTCTTGATATTAAGAGCTCTTTGGGAGATTTGCTAACAGCATTGTCGGAAGTAGATTATAATTATGATGTAAAGTGGACATTAAATGGTGTAAATCCCAATTGGTTGTCGCACAACTATAAGGAATTTGCTAGTTTGTTTAAGTCAAAAATATGGGAGATAATGATCGCAGTTGAAAGTGGCAGCGATAGATTAATAGAATTAATGAACAGAAAATATGTAATAAGTGAACTTGAGGAGACATTAATAAATCTAAGAAAAATTAATCCCGGATTTAGAATTAATTCTTTATTCATTCTTGGATTCCCGTCTGAAACAGAAGAAGATTTTCAATCAACAATTAATCTTATTAAAAATGTAAAATTCGACTCTGTTACTTTAACTAATTATTCGGAATTTGAAAATCGTGCTTCTGCAAAGATATTTCCAAAAGTTGATGCTGAAACCATTTACGAAAGACGAAAGAGGGCAGAAGATGTTTTGAAAAAGTTAAAAATTCCGCTTTATTAGAATTATTACATTTAGCAGAAACTCAGTGTCCGAAGCAATCTGCTTAGGGGACGCACTCCACCACCGTCATTGCGAGGAGGACGCAGGACGACGAAGCAATCTGTTGTATGGGAACGTAGTATATAGCAGATTGCTTCGGGCTTTGCCCTCGCAATGACGGTTTAAGTAGGGCAGA
>JAQVOJ010000060.1:0-4373 GCA_028702675.1 Bacteroidales bacterium | reverse complement strand
GGACGCACTCCACCACCGTCATTGCGAGGAGGACGCAGGACGACGAAGCAATCTGTTGTATGGGAACGTAGTATATAGCAGATTGCTTCGGGCTTTGCCCTCGCAATGACGGTTTAAGTAGGGCAGATTGCTTCGGGCTTTGCCCTCGCAATGACGGTTCTGAGTTAAGCATTAATAAATTATTTATTACCATTTTCATAAATTCAATAGGTTTGCCCTTTACAATCATACCATAAGTGTAAACGCCTGTTGCCCAATTATTGTTCTTTATTTCTAAAGTGTTTTTCCAATTATTAGATTATATGCACTAATTATGCGACTCATAATATCACTTGCTATATTTTTACCTGCTTTTTCTTCAAAAAACCAAACACTCCTCTTTTATTGTGATCTAAAATAAATTCCGCCATATAAGTATCTATACAAGTATCGGCGGTGCATTTTCTGTTTTTTGTGTCGGGTTTGAAGCTCCCGTCTAATATGTTACCCATAGCTGTGGGTATTGAACGACACTTATATACAGTACCATCAAGTTCTGTGGTAAAGTATCGGTGTCCTGCTTCACATTTTATGCCCTTATAACTTGCACTACATCTAAGAATATCTTCTTCGCGTTTATACATCGATAGTTTTGATATTAGCTTTATTTCGTCTTCGGTGTACGATTCAGGATAGGGCTTCCCATCGTATTCTCCTAAAAATGTAAATGCTGTCATGTTTTTTATGCCTTTGCTTTTTAGGTATTTAAAATCTTTTTCTATACGTGTAAGTAGTGGAGGCCATGTAACATAATTTACAACAACTCTAAACCCTTTATCCTGTAGGAAAAGACATTTTTCTATAAACTTTTCAAATTTAGGATCAACTTTCTCTCTTTCCGGTACATGTAACGAAGCACTAATTACCATTACTTTTTCGGGAGTTACGTATTCAGGAAACTTAAAAACATCATCGGAACATAAATTCGTAGAAATTTGAATATGATGATTTTTTGTAAGTTCTTGCATAAGTGGCAGAAATTTCGGCATAATAAAAGGCTCACCACCTGCAAGCATAATAAGCCAAGTTTTGCCGGTTTTATTAAAACAATTTGCTATATGTTCAGGAGTGTGATGTTCTGTAATATACTCAGGTTTTTGTGTTTTATCAATATAACAATATGGACATCTGAAATTACAAAAATTTGAAATTGTCCAGAATATTTTGTTCTCGTAATTATTAAAAATCTCCATTCTAAAGCTTGTATCTTGCATAGTTCCGTATTTACTTTTATTTTCAGTTATTTTATTTTGTTATGATTTTATCAGATTAATAATTTTTCTGATTTTATCAGAATTTTCAGCAAAAAAGAATGCATTAATAAAAAATGCTTTCTGCATTATTATATTTCGATAAAAAATGTTTTTTTCCTGTTCCGATAGTTTATATTCTTTAATTAAAGAGTTTATGGCTTCTATTCTTTCATTAAGTTGTTTTTTATTTTTTATTTTAGACAAAAAATTTCTATGATTTTCTTTATAGCAAGCATTTAACTCATTATTAATTAAATCTAAAACTTGTTTTTCATTTATTTTTCCTGTGTATTTAACATTAAAATCCAGTGCAGATTTGTGCCATATTTTAATTTGATTTTTTAAAGTATTGAATCCATTTATATTAAAATTATGGATATCATTATCGGGTTTAAACTTATACTTTTCAAGATAGTTTATTATTTCTTCAAGATTTTTTGGGTTTAACGTCCAAATTGCTGAATCTGCGGGGTTCCAAACTCTATTATACACCAAACCTACATTTAGTTTATTTGCAAAATTGAGTATATCAGGTATTTCTTCCCAATTTTGTTGCAATGGGCAAAAAGAGATAAAGAATTTAGTGTTTTGAGTTTTGCAGTAATTATAAAAGTAATCGAGATTATCCATTACAGTTTCAAACTTGGCGTTTTTACGGATACTCTCGAAAGCGTCCTTTTGTAACGAATCTATGGATATATTAATGTTAAATTTAGCTTTGTTGAGTAAGGATTTTACTTTTTCGTTAAGAACAGTGCCGTTAGTTGTAATATCAATTAAGCAGTTGGGATTAGAATTGATGATTTGCTCCCAAATATCGAAATAAATAGGAATTAAAAATGGTTCACCTCCAAAAAAATAAGTGTGCTTAAGATTTGGAATAAAACATCTCAGTTCATCTAAAAACTTTTGGTTGTAGGGCGATTTTTTTTTACTAATCCCATGTTTTTTTGCAATAAGAGATGAATTTTCGGGAGAACACATTATGCATTCAAGATTGCAGGTATTGTCTAAGTAGAACTCCATTGAAACAGGATAGTCGGTATGCTCCTTATGCTGGTCGTAAACACTCGCATAGCTTACGTCATAGTTTTTTTCAAGTACCTGTGTATAGCATAAATTACAGGCAGGTGGTAAATATTGGTTTTTTGTAAGTTTCCTAATTTTGTTGGCAGTTGTGCTTTTCCAAGCTTGCTCAATATTTGTTTCAGGATATTTTCCGTAAGATAAAATAAAACTTTGTGCAAAGCAGCCCGAGATAGTACCGTCTGTACCGAAAAATAAATTTTTTGAGGGAGCAAAACATAAATTGTTTTTGTTTTTTAGATTCAAATACTCTTTTACAATAGGGTTTGTAGTGTCTAATTTGCTCCCATGATTTTTTTGAAAAACTGATTTTAAAGTATTATGTAATGATTTTTGATTTTTCACAATTTAGTAAAGTATTTCAGCTTAGGATTTGTTTAATAATTTTGATATAAATCCTTGTTTTTTCTTTTTTGCATATATCAAGCACTGATAAGGGCATAAGCTGGCTTCTTCGTTACATTTTCTTGCTTTTTTGTCGGTAAAAAACGAATTGTCGAAAAAATTGCCGTAGGTTTCGCTGCTGTTTTCGCAACGTCTTGCAATACCATGTTCGTTTATATAGAAAGTTCTTTGTCCTGCAAAACAAATATTCCCTTTAAAGTTTGTTTTGGGTGCATTGTCGCCAAGGTCGTATTCAGGTAAATAATATTTGTTGAGATAATCTCGTTCTGTTTCGTTGTATGCTTTAGGGTACATCATATCGTTGTACAAACCGAAGAAGGGTTTCAGAGTAATGTTTTCAATACCATGTGCTTTAAAAAATTCAAAGTCTTCGTCAACACGATGTATAAGTGGGGGGTAGAATACATAAGAAACGAAAAAAAGAACTCCGGCAGATTTAAGTATTTCTATTTTCTTTAAAAATTCGGTAAACCCTTTATCTATTTTTTCTCTTTCCTCAACATGTACTGCGATATTCATTCCCAGCTTATGAGTATGGATTCTATCAACGAGTTCACGTAGCTTGTTTTCGGATAAACTTAAATTTGTATTTACAAATAAGGTATGTTTTTCCGAAAGTGCTTCAAAAATATCAATAATGTCATGTTTCAATAAGGGTTCTCCACCTGTTACAATAATATGCCATTTTTTGTTATCTCGATTAAATGAATTTTTTATGGTTCCAACATCAAACTGAGTTTCTTGTTCGTTGCTGGCAAAATGGCAATATTTACAGTTAAAATTACATCTCCGATTTATACACCATATTATTACATCTTCATTATCAGACAAATACTCTTCGGCAAACGATTTGTCTTCAAGTTGTTTGAAATTTATAAGATTGTCGTGAAGTTTTATTAAGTTTTTCATCAGCTTTATTTCCTCTTAAATTGTATTAAATACAACACACAAATTTACTTATAATAATTTAAAAGGAGAGTGCTTTTGGTATATTTTAGAGTGTGGGTGATTTTTATTTATCGCCTCTTATTATCGGTGTTTTGAGTTTCTTTAGTACCCGATTGGCTTTATTTAACCTTTCGTGTACGACATCATCTGGAACTTTTGGGAAAATTTTTGATGAGGCTCTTTTTGCAAATTCTGAGTATGCCGAAAGGGTAACACAATCGAAACGAGCTGCTTTTAATAAATCAATTACTTTGTTAAAATCTTCTTCTGTTTCGCTAGGGAAGCCAAGTATAAACATTGCATTGATTTTGATACCAGGATTAAGCTTTCTGAATATTTTTAAAACTTGTTTTAAATCATTAATCTTATAATGGCGATTCATTAATTCCAAAATTCTGTCGCTGGCGTGCTCTACCGAAAGTGTTATCTCCCAAACTTTTTTTGATTTTATAAATGGGTAAAGCTCTTCCTTGTTCTTTACCAGCCACTTGGGATGAACGCCTTCCAATGACCATTTGGTGTGAAATCCTTTATCTACTTCTTGTAATGATTCAAGCAAGTCTGTCAGAGAGCTTTTAATATCCAGCCCATATGAGCAAATATCTTCGGCAAGAAAGTGAAACAACCTGTTGCCTTGGTTTA
>JAQVOJ010000059.1 GCA_028702675.1 Bacteroidales bacterium | reverse complement strand
CAATATATATAAATCCAATTTTTTTCCCGTAGTTTTCTATTTCATTAAATATTTCGGGTTTAATGTAGCTTTTAAGTATAGCATGATTGTGTGATGGTGGAAGATATTGCCCTACAGTAAGAATATCACAATTAATTTTTCTTAAATCGTTCATAATACTAAAAACCGACGACAATTCTTCGCCTAAGCCTAGCATAAAACCCGATTTAGTTAAAATATCTGGTCTTTGTTTTTTTACGTATTCAAGTACATTTAATGATTGTGTATAATTTGCCATTGGACGAACATTAGCATACAATTCAGGAACAGTTTCAATATTATGATTTATAATATCAGGATTTGCGTTCATTACAGTATCTAATGCATTTTTATTGTATTTAAAATCAGGTATTAGAATTTCAATTGAAGCTTTTGGTAATTTGAATTTTACTTCCTTAATGCATTTTGCAAATTGCGAGGCTCCTCCATCTTTTAGGTCGTCTCGAGTAACCGATGTAATTACAACATGTTTAAGTTTTAATTTACCAGCCGCTTCTGCCAAGTGTTCCGGTTCTTTTGGGTCGGGAGTAATTGGTTTTCCTTTAGGAATTGCGCAAAACCTGCAATTTCGGGTACAAACATTACCTAAAATCAGAAAGGTAGCAGTACGATTTCGGAAACATTCTCCCATATTAGGGCATTTGGCTCCTTCGCAAACAGTATGTAGATTTAAGCTTCTTAAAAGTTTGCTCATTTCGTGCATACTTTCGTAATCAAGTCGTTTTTTAAGCCAATCTGGTTTTCTTGTTGTTTGTTTTGGCATTATTTTTTGATGTATTGCTTAGAATGGCAAGTCATCACCTTCTTCTACCTCAAAGTTTTCGTCCGGCATTTTGGGTTCGGGGGGTACAAAACCGTTTTCTTGATTTAATTTTTCAGCTTTCCATGCTTTAGCATCTGTAAACCATCTACCATTGTACTCACGGCTTTCTACATCGAAAAGAACTTTAACTTTGTCGCCGGCATTAATAGTAGTAAAGTCAATTTTGTCGCCCCATACTGTAAAGCATAGGCTTTTGCTGTATTCAGAATCTGTTTCTATTACAAATTGTTGTTTTTTCCAAGGTCCGTTTCTACTTTCTCCTGTTTCAGGTTCCAAAACTTGTTTTATTGTTCCTGTAATTTCCATAATATTTTTTTTTGCAAATTTAAAAAACTATTTTAATTCTAATTTTGAGTTTTAGATTAAGTATAATTATTAATTTTACAAAATTAACATTCATTTAATTATAATAGGATGGGTACTTACCATAAAATATACGATATTCAACGACAGCTATTAGTTTTTTTCTATATAGTTTTTTGTTTGAGTTTAATATTTCCTGCGGGAATGTTATTGAATTATTTATTTGAACCACATTGGGGTATATACTTAATTGCTTCAATTCTTTATATTGCACTATGTGCTATTGCAGGAGCATATATATTTGTAATTACATTATTACCAGTTAAACTGATGCGAGGTTTTGACCATATTCAAAATAGTATTGCAGATGGTAGTATTAATGATGATGCACAGTTTTCTAAAGCATTAAATCATTTTACAATAAAGTATTTTAATTATTTATTTTTCGATATAGAGCAATCAGGTTTTTATGTTAATCAAACTGGAAATATTTTTTATTCGAATATTTTTAATTCTGAAATATCAAAGCGTAAAGATGAGTTTATAGAAAAAACTAAAGATACTCAATTAGTCCAATATATCGGAAAGTTTAAAGACAAAGACTTTAATCTTCATTTTTATACAATACCTGTTTGGTTTGGAAATGATTATCTTGGTTATATGGTTGTGGGTGTAAGAAACAAACTGGGAAGATTTTTTATTGGGTTTTTACAGGATTTTGAAAATTTATTTATTGACGACCAATTGCTTCATATTGTAAATAGGATTAAAAGGAAACAATCTTGATATATTTCTGTTTACGGATTTATAAAAATGATCGATTTTGAATGAATTGAATGAGGAAAATATCAGAATGTTTGTAACAGATTACGATGGTACTTTAGCTCTTGATAATGGTTTGGTTTCAGAGTTCTCACGAAATGTATTTGAAAGTTTAGGGACTAAAAATCTTATTAGAGTAATTGCTACTGGACGTTCTGTGTTTTCGTGCCAACAGGTTTTACCAGCAGATTTTCCGGTTGATTATATTGTTTTTTCATCAGGGGTAGGTGTTATTGATTGGAAAAGAAAAATAATCATTAATGAATCTCACCTTATGTCGGAAGATGTTGATTTAATTGAATCATATTTAATACGACATAATTACGATTTCATGATTCAGTATCCTGTTCCCGAAAATCACTTTTTTTATATGCATTCGTCGGGTAAAGAGAATTTGGATTTTTATCGTAGATTTAGCCATTACAGTAATTATGGTTTAAAACTACCTGCTCTGCGTCCTAATACTGCAACACAGTTTATTATTATTTGTGAGCAAAATTGTGGTCAATTCGATAAGGTTAAAAAAGATCTTAGTGGATATAAAGTTGTTAGAGCTACATCACCACTTGATAATAAAAGTATGTGGATAGAGATTTTCCCTAAACATGTATCGAAAGCAACAGGAATTAGTTTTTTGTGTGATAGATATGGAATTAAAAATGAGGAAACAATAGTTTTTGGCAATGATTATAATGATAGTGATATGCTTAGTTGGGCAAAAAATGTTTATGTTGTTGAAAATGCTGTAAAGGAATTAAAGAATATTTATCCTATAATTGAATCAAATAATGACGACGGTGTTGCCAATTTTGCTAATGATATTTTTGATTTAAGGATTAAATTTTAGGAGACTATGCGGGTTCTGTGTTCGACTCAAAATATCCTTTAGTTTCAAAACCTAATAATTTGGCAAAAAGATTTCTCGGAAACTTTCTGATATATGCATTATAAGTTTTTACAACATCATTATACTCTTTTCTTGTGTCTAAAATTAATTTTTCAATATTCTTTAATTCATATTGTAGTTCCATGAAATTCTGATTTGCTTTAAGTTCAGGGTATTTTTCTACAACTAGGAGAAGTCTTTTAATTGCGCTACCTAACTGTTGTTGAGCTGCCTCAAAATCTTTTATGTTTTGTTCGGTTAGGTTTTTATTGTTTATTTCAACACCACCAACTTTTGATCTTGCTTCGGTAACAGCAATAAAAGTACCTTCTTCGTGCTCGGCATATTGTTTTACCACACTCATTAAAGTAGGAATTAGATCAAAACGAAGCTGATATGTATTTTCAACTTGTGCCCATTTTTGATTAACTGTTTCTTCTCGCTCTATACTTTTATTATTAACTCTGATTCCCCAGAATAGTATTATAAGAATTATTGCAAGAATAGGAGTTCCCCAAACTATTGTTCCAAGACATCCTAAACCTGTTTGTTGTTTTTTCATGATAAATTGATCATAATGTTAATGTAAAATTAAAAAAAATATTGATACAGAAGTTATCAATATGCCACAAAAATATTCTTAAAATAATTTTTATTAATCTTTAAATCATTAATATATACATTTATACATTAAGATTCTTTATTTTATAATGAACAATGCGTTTTTAATAAAACAATGTAAGCATATTAGAATTACATTTGCGACAATTTTTTTTAATATTAACATGAATAATATTTTCCGTCCTAAGTTATTTACTTTGCTCAGAGCAGGTATTACTAAAAAACAATTATCATCTGACATTTTATCGGGAATGGTTGTAGGTATTATGGCTTTACCCTTAGCAATTGCTTTTGCTGTTGCATCGGGTGTTGCTCCTGATAAGGGTTTAATTACAGCAGTTGTTGCCGGTTTTTTGATTTCGGTTTTTGGTGGTAGCCGTGTTCAGATAGGCGGGCCTACAGGAGCATTTATTGTTATAGTTTACGGTATTGTCGAGAAATTTGGTATAGACGGTCTCATTATCTCAACAATATTAGCAGGTTTAATTTTGGTAATGTTTGGTTTATTGAAACTTGGTACTTTGCTGAAGTTTATCCCTCATTCTTTGGTTGTTGGTTTTACTAGTGGTATAGCTGTTGTAATTTTCTCTACGCAAATTAAAGATGCATTTGGCCTTCCGATAGAAAAAGTCCCAAGCGAATTTTCCGAAAAATGGATAGTATATTTTTCAAATCTCGATAATATCAATTGGATAGCATTAGGAATAACTGTTTTAACAATATTCATTACAATATTCTCGAAGAAGTTGATCCCTAAAGTACCTGGTTCGTTTTTATCAATTATATTACTTACTCCTTTAGTTTATGTTTTAAATATTGAAGTGGCTACTATTGAAACATTTTTTGGTTCTATTCCCAATACTTTTAATATTACAATTCCAAATTTTAGGATTAGCGATTTGCAAAATTATATTGCTCCTGCAATAACCATTGCTCTATTAGGTGGAATAGAATCTCTCCTTTCGGCAGTAGTGTCCGATGGTATGATTGGAGGGAAGCATCGTTCTAATACTGAATTAATTGCTCAAGGTATTGCAAATATTGTTACCCCATTTTTCGGAGGGATTCCTGCAACCGGAGCAATTGCAAGAACTGCAATTAATGTGAAAAATGGGGGTAGAACTCCAATTGCAGGAATTGTACATGCATTTATGCTTTTAGTAATAATGCTTTTTCTTGGACGATGGGCAAAACTGATTCCAATGTCTTGCCTTGCCGGAATACTAATTGTAGTTGCATACAATATGAGCGAATGGAGATCATTTGTCGCAATTTTGAAAGGCTCATATTTTGATGTGATTATTCTTCTTACTACCTTTTTTATTACTGTGTTTTACGATTTAACGCTCGCAATACAGGTTGGAGTAGTATTGTCAGCAATTTTATTTATGAAAAGAATGTCTGATATTAGCGAAAAGAGGATTAACAACTTTGTTGATAGCGATGTAATAGAAAATTATTCTAATTTGCCAAAATCTATTAGCATCTACGAAATTAGTGGACCTCTGTTTTTTGCTTCTGCACGAAGATATTCCGAAGCAATCGAAGAAATTGGTTTGAAATGTAAGGTTTTAGTTATTAGAATGAGACATGTTTCATTTATTGATCAAACAGGACTTCATAATTTAAAAGATGCAATAAGAATATTGAGGAGCAAAAATATAACTATTATTTTATCAGGTGTTAATTCCGATATTCAGGAAGAGTTAAAAAAGAGTAAACTTACAAATTTAATCACTGAAGATTTAATATACGACAATTTTTGTGATGCCACAAATAAAGCATTATCGCTTATAGAAAATTTGAAGGCTAATACTAAATAAAAAAAAGAGGCTACCATGCAGAAGCCTCTTTTTTAATAATGCAATCTAAAATCTATTCAATTTCTGTGTCAACTTCAATTTCTTCAGTATTTTCAATTATAGCTTCTTCAAGAACAATATCAACTTCCATCGGTTCAATTTTGTTCAAGTTTGCTTCAAAAGCTTTTGTAACTTCTTCGATATCAGTTTTTCTGTCGTCTAAGGCTTTTTTGTATGCCTCTTCGTAGTTGTTAGATTTTTTACCTCTTTCAACATTCTCTTTGTCTTCCTTTATCTGATTGTTGATGCTATTAATTATTTCATAATAATCGTTTGCAAGAGCTTTTAGCTGATCAAATTCTGAATCTTCTTTGTCTTCAGCTTCTTTAGAAATAACTCCGTCCTCGTATAGTTTGTCGAAGAGTTCGTTAAACTGTTTCATTTTGTTTATACTGTTATCAACATCTTTGTCTGCTTCAACTTTATTGCACGATGTAATAGATAAAGCAAGTATTATGATTCCGATTAAATATAATGTCTTTTTCATCTTGTTTAAATTTTTATGATTATTAATTAGTCAGTTATTCTTTCAAGCCATTTAAGCATAAATAGCATAGTGAACATAGAAAGAACACAAGCAACTACAAATACTCCCCATGTAATCCAAAGTGGTACATTTTCGTATAATATTGCACCTATAAATAATAATTGATTACCAATAGCTGTTGCTCCAAGCCATCCGCCTTGCATTATGCCTTGATATTGAGGAGGAGCGACTTTTGAAACAAATGATATTCCAAGAGGACTTATAAATAGTTCAGCTATTGTAAGAATCAAATATGTGCCGATAAGCAGCATAGGGGTAACTTTGGCAGCATCACTTAATGGGCTGCTTTCAATTGCACTAAACAGTGGAAGTCCTTTAGAACCAAGTGCCATTACAACATAAGCACTGGCTGCGATACCCATACCTATTGCAATCTTTTTAGGTGTTGATGGTTCCTTGCCTTTAGAACGAAGCCAACCGAAAAGTCCCATTATTATTGGTGTAAGTAATACAATAAATATTGGATTAACCGATTGGAATATTTCTGCTCCTTTTATTGTAGTAAATCCGAGATTAATATTTATACCGCTAAGATCTGTATAGTCGCGGGCAAACATTGTAAGTGTTAGTCCATTTTGATGGAATGAAAACCAGAAGAAAATAACAATACCAAAAACTGCAAAAAGTGCATATAAGCGTTGTTTGATCTCTTTTACGCTCATTTCAGCAACTGTAGAGTCATTGGCTTGGTCAGTAGCAGATTTCTTTTGAACTTTCGGGAAACGTTTTTTATTAACAAGATATATTGTTAAAGAAATAGCCATTGCTACAATTGCACATGCAAAAGCGTAATGGAATCCGGTGTTAAATACATTAAGATATTGATTAGCAAATTCAGATAGGTTGCCTGTTGTGTTGGAGGCTTCGGTAGCTAATACCTGAAATTTACTTACCGGATCGAGTGCAAAAACATTTTCTGCTAAACCTTGAGCGTTATCTAAGGCTCCTGTTCCAACAACTTTTGTAGTCTGAAGGGTACCTTCTATTTGCTGATGACAAAGTGCAGGTAAATTTGCATTATATCCTAAACCATGTTTACTTAACCACCAGTTACGAACGCCTATAGCTGTAAAAGGAGCAAAAATTGCACCTACATTAATAAACATGTAAAACAATGAAAAACCTGAATCTCTCATTTTACTATAGGTAGGGTTGTCATACATCTGGCCAACTAGAGCTTGTAAGTTACCTTTAAAAAGTCCGTTGCCGAATGCAATTGTAAATAAACCAAAGCAAGTAACAATTAAAAATAATACTTTTTGATCAACAGGAACAGGCGATGGAGTAGGGAAAGCCATAATAAAATATCCAACTGCCATAATAATTAAACCTGTCAAAATTGTTCCTTGGTAATTTCTCAGTTTGTCAGCAATTAATCCGCCAACGAATGCTAGAATATAAATAGAAAAGTAAAAAATCGAGTAAATCAAACCGGCATCTTTTCCATTCAAACCGAATTTTGCCTGCAAAAACAACACAAGTATTGCCATCATGGTATAGAACCCAAATCGTTCACCCATGTTCGCCAAAGAGGCTGCTAATAGTCCTTTGGGATGATTTTTAAACATAATTTTAAGTTTTAGTTCACGTTTATTTTTCAATTCCGACAAATATAGAAATCTTTTTTATTTTACATATTGTTTTTAAAATTATACCTGCGTTTTAACTTTGTATTAACATTTAGATTTGATATAATTGAACTTTATAATTGTATTTTTAAAAATTGATATTTAACTAATTATGATTTTATGAAATTATTTACATCTGCACAAATCAAAGAGATTGATGCCTATACAATAAAAAACGAACCTATTGATTCTGTTGATTTGATGGAAAGGGCAGCAACAGAGTTGTCTAATTATATGATGGCAATTACAAAACCTGAGCAAAAGATTATTGTTGTTTGTGGTGTCGGGAATAATGGTGGAGATGGACTTGCTCTTACACGTATTTTGTTAGACCATGGATATAATGTAAAAGCTGTTCTTGCAAGGTTTAGTAATAGTTTTTCTAAAAATACAGGTATCAATATTAATAGACTTAAGCAAAAATATCCTAAAGCTTATTCCGAAATTGTATCCTCAAGCAATTTAAATTTGTTTGATGGTAATAATATTATCGTGGATGCTATTTTTGGTTCCGGACTTACAAGACCTGTTAAGGGTTTCATAGCAGAAATAATTGAATATATTAATAGTTTAGAGGTATTACGTATTGCTGTAGATGTTCCTTCGGGATTGTTAGGAGAAGACAATACTGGAAATAATGGAGCTATATTTAAAGCTCATTATACATTAGGATTGCAATTCCCATCAATATCTTTCTTTTTCCCCGAAAACCAAGATTATGTTGGAGAATTTTTTGTGCTACCAATTGGTTTGCATCCAGAAGCTATTAAACATACAGAAACGAATTATTATCTTATAGACGATGAAAATACTAAACAAATATTACAACATCGGAAAAAGTATGCTCATAAAGGAAATTTTGGGCACGCCCTATTAATAGCAGGTTCCTACGGTAAGTTTGGAGCTGCTGTTCTATCAGCAAGAGCATGTTTAAGGGCAGGAGTGGGTTTGCTTACTTCTCATATACCCGTTAGAGCTTATACAATACTTCAAGCTGCTGTTCCCGAAAGTATGATAAGTATTGATGAGTCTGATTATATCTTTACTAATAGTAGTATTGATGAGAAATATAATGCTATTGGTGTAGGCCCAGGTTTAGGCTGTAAACAAAATACTTATAAAGGGTTAAAAAACTTAATTGAAAATGCTAAATGTCCTTTAGTATTTGATGCCGATGCTTTAAATATTATTGCTGCAAATCCTGACTTACTTGATATTTTACCCCAAAACTCAATATTAACACCCCATATTGGAGAGTTTGAGAGACTTTTTGGAAAAACAGCTAATTCATATCAAAGAGTTAAACTTCAAAAAAAATGGAGCGAAAAATTAAAAATAATTATTGTGTGTAAAGGTGCTCATACTTCAGTTAGCTTACCACAAGGGAATATATTTTTTAATACTACAGGCAATCCTGGTATGGCAACAGCCGGAAGTGGAGATGTGCTAACAGGAATTATATTGTCCTTGTTGGCTCAAAACTATTTCCCCCAAAATGCTGCCTTATTAGGTGTTTATTTACATGGTTTGGCGGGAGATATAGCTCTTACAAATCAATCAGAAGAATCTTTAATTGCTAATGATATAATTGAACACCTCGGAAATGCGTTTAAAAGATTAAAAGAATAACTTTGCAAAAAAATATATAAATATGAAGAAGACAATATTAGTTTTTATAATTTTGGGTTTATTAAGCTTTTTATGGTCGTGTAAACCATCAATGGAAGTTATACATATTTCTAATTCCGACGAACAAATAAAATGTAACGGAATTATATATCATTTGCCCAGAACTGTATTTGAGGTTGAAGTGGAACTTAATTATGAAGTTTTAATACCCGGTCCTTTTAACAAATATGCAAATAAATACTTAAGCATTACCAGTGTTCCCTTTCAAGAAGAAGAATCTTACTCTATAGATGAAATTAAAGTTTCAAGTTTAAGTGAACCTGATCCTGATGCAGCCTTCTTAATTAAGTCTAAGAAATCTTTTCCACAAATAAGTTTTTCAAATAGAAACTTAATACAAGGTGTAAATATTGACGATTTTGTTACCGAATCACCTGCAGAATTCTTACACGAAAAAAGTACATGCATCCCAAATGATGAATTAACAGAACCATTTTTTACTGATTTATCAGTAAAACGAAATTTTATAAATATGCTAGATACTACATATAAAGTAATAGAAATAGATTCGGTTTATCAAAAAATTCCGGTTTACAACAATGTAATTACTAGTAAAGAGTTGGAGCAAAAAGCAGAAGAAGCTGCCAACTATATTATAAAAATTAGAAAACGCAGATTTAAGCTTGAAGCAGGAATGTACGAGGTGTTTCCTGATGGTAGAGCATTAAAACAAATGTTAAAAGAATTAGATGAACTCGAGCAGGAATATTTATCATTATTTGTTGGTAAAAAGTATGTTTTCGATTATTCATATAAAGAAACTTTTGTGCCCGAAAAGCAACTCGAAAAAAAGGATATTATTCTTTTCTGGTTTAGCGAAGAAGAAGGTATTTCGAAAAACGAAACTGCTTTATCGAGGCCAATATATCTAAACTGTGAAGCTTTGCCACAAACGAAAACTGTTGAAAGTTTTTATAAGCAGCAGAATGAATACAAGCCTAAGTATAACGGTTTATATTACAGAATTCCGGGAAAATGTCGTATTATAATAAAAGATGGTGAGTATATCATGTCGAATGATATTTTTGATGTAGCTCAATTTGGATTATTAAACTCATTGCCAATAAATATGTTTAAAAAGTCATCACCTTCAATCTTGTATGATATTAACTCAGGAAGCATTATCAACATTCAATAATGAATGAATATTTATATTAAAATATTTGTTCTTTTTGTATTTAGCTTTTTGTCAATAAGTAATGGTGTTTCGCAGTCAGACTATCGTTTAAGGTTGAACATTCGTGGAAGTCAAAACCAAGATTATAGTTTCGATAATAGGACTAAAACTTTTCAAGATTCATTATTGCTCGTTAACTATCTTTCAATTGAACTTGAAAAGCTTTTTGAAGAAGGTTTTATTGCTGCCGGATATGATAGTATTTGCTGGTGTAATGAAAAAAAAGTTAAAGCTTGGTTAACAAAAGGGGAAAAATACAAATTCGAGAAATTATCAATACAAATTGATTCTCAGAGGCTTTCAAAGGTGTTGAAAACTAAGCGATTAGAAAACAAGGCTTTGAGTTTAAATAAAATATTATTTATCAGACGTCAGGTTGTTAATTTTTATGAGAATATTGGTTATCCGTTTTGTGAAGTATGGTTCGATAGTATTTGTTTTGGACAAGATAATTACATGAAAGCCAAATTAAATATTGAATTAGGTGAAGTGTATGTGTTTGATAGCTTAATTGCAAAAGGCGATACAAAAACAAAAGTAAGTTTTATTGAATCTTACATAAACTGGACTCAAAATTCTAAATATAGCGAAAAATATTTAATGCAAATTAATCAAAATCTATCAGAATTAGAGTTTATAGAGCAAGGTAAGCCTTTTGAACTTGCTTTTAGAAATGGAAAAACAGATATTCTACTTTATTTAAAAGATAAAGGAGCAAATAATTTTAGTGGTATATTAGGAATTATGCCAAACAACAATGTTACAGGTAAAATGGTACTTACCGGAGATGTTGACTTATTACTTAAAAATATTTTGGGTAGAGGCGAGCATTTTTGGTTGAACTGGAAAAAATATGAAGCTGCAAGTCAGCAGTTGAGCTTGTCGTTTGCATATCCGTTTGTGTTTAGAACAAGATTAGGTGCCGGTGTAGATTTCGAAATGGAAAAACAAGATTCGTCGTATTTTAATACTGATGTTAAAGCAAAAGTAAATTATTTCTTGAATGGTTTCGATGGAATTGGAGTATTTTATCAAAACATTACGTCATATACCTTAACAAAGTCAAGCGAAAGCAATTATAACGATTTTAGTGCTAATTTATGGGGCTTGTCGTATGTGTTTCAAAATCTTGATTATGTCTATAATCCACGTAAGGGGTATTCTTTTGATTTTAATATTGCAGGAGGAGTAAAGAATCACTCAGATAATCTCGAGATTGATGCACCCGAAAAATCATCACTTCAAGTTAGAACTCAATTATATACAAACTTTTATATCCCTGTATTAAACAAGTTTTCGGTAAAGATTAGTGAACAGGCAGCCTATATTTACGATCAACATTTATACACTAACGAGCTTTATAGAATTGGTGGTTTTAAAAACTTTAGAGGCGTTGATGAACTTTCGATAATGGCTTCGCTATACGCTATTTCAAGTGTAGAGTTAAGATATCTATTCGAGCAAAATTCAGCATTTTATTTGTTTTCTGATTTTGCTTATGTTAAAAATTCAAGCGTAAGACCTATATATTCAGATTTGCCGTATAGTTTCGGATTAGGTTTAGATTTGTTTACAAATGCGGGAATTTTTACGCTTAATTATGGAGTTGCAGCAACAAATAATCAATCGCCTGAGTTTAGAAGCGCAAAAATTCACATAGGATATAGAAACAGATTTTAAATAAATACCAGTCATATTTAACACAAAATCAGGAGATTAACTAACAAATATTTTGAGTATTCGTGTATAATTAGTATTTTTGTGCAAAATTTTGAATTGAGTAGCTCAAATAATATATATAATCAAAAAAATCTGATAAATGAGAAGTATCGAATACTTCATCATTTTTTGTTTTGGGGGTTTTATATTGCATATTCGGTTTTTATCCACTTTTTTACTAGTGGATTTGGCGGTGTAGATAGGTTTCCTTTTATAATGTTAGTAGATGTTGCAACTATTTATTTCAATATCTCTTTGTTAGTACCTCGATATCTAGTAAAAAAGAGATTGTTTAAGTATTTTTCTCTCACATTTTTAAGTTTTGCTTTAAATGTATTTATTAATTTTTTAATTCAAAATTTTGTTTTCCACCCTTCTAGTATTGATTGTTTATTTAATGAAATTTGCCAATTGTCGTATGCAATAACTACATCTTTTGTGTTTCTTATTCTGGCAATTTTGTTAAAGCTTCTTAAAGAATACCTAAAATCTATTGAAAAAATTAAAAGTTTAAAAGAAATAAATGTTAAATCGGAATTAGATTTTCTTAAAACTCAAGTTAATCCTCACTTTCTTTTTAATACATTAAATAACGTGAAAGTCTTGATAAAACTGAATCCTGAGTTAGCTGAAGATGTGTTAATGAAACTGTCGGATTTATTAAGGTATCAGATTTATGATTGTTCTTCGGAAAAAGTATTATTAACATCAGAATTGATATATTTGCAAAATTATTTAGATTTGCAAAAAATTAGACTTAAGGATGCAAAAATAGATTTTACATACAACGGAGATTTTACTGGAAAAATGATTTATCCGTTTATGTTTATGCCGTTCATTGAAAATGCAGTAAAGCATGGTTTAGGAGGAGGAGAGAAAGATAATTTTATTAACGTAAATATCAAATTAGTGAACAAAACCATAGATTTTTTTGTTGAAAACAGAAAGTGTAAGATAAAAAGTGAAAATGGAGGTATTGGATTAGTAAATATAAAACGTAGATTGGATTTATTATATCCAAATAATTATAAATTAGAGTTTTTTGAAACCGACTATGTTTATAAAGTAAAACTAAATATAAATCTTGTGTAATGAAATGTATTATTATTGATGACGAACCCTTGGCTAGAGAAGGAATGAAAATGAATATTAACGAAGTTCCATCACTTGAACTTGTTGGAGAGTTCGACGACGCTATTAAAGCTAACGAATACCTACAAGACAATAAAGTGGACTTGATGTTCCTTGACATAGAAATGCCCGGAGTTTCCGGTCTCGATTTCCTTCAAAATCTACCTGATCCACCATTTGTAATTCTTGCAACAGCTTATCCGCAATATGCTGCTGAAGCCTATGAATTAGATGTGGTTGACTATCTTGTTAAGCCAATAAAACTTGACCGTTTTGTAAAGGCAGTAAATAAAGCAGAAGAAATTATTCAATTATCAAAACAAACAGCTATGTTAGAAAGTATCGAAAACGATTTCATTTTTATTAAATCAGATCGTAAGTATGTGAAAATTCGTTTCGATGAGATTTTTTTCATCGAAGGATTAAAGGACTATGTTATTGTTCATGCAACTCATGGAAAATACATGACTGCTATGAACGTTAAAACTGTCCATAGTAGATTACCCGAAGATATATTCTTCAGGACAAGTAAATCCTACATTATTAACGTAAATCATATCAAAGAGATTGACGGAAATGATGTAGTTGTTGCTGATAATAAAATTCCTATCGGAAGATCTTATCGCGACGGGTTTATTGATTTCGTTAATAAACGATTAATAAGAAGATAATCTAATTCGGGTTATTTACAACCAAATCTATTTAAAATCACAGTCCGGCTTAATTTTTAAGCATGGGTTGTGATTTTTTTGTTTTAAGTCAGAGACTGACTTAAAATCAGCCCTTAGCTTCACTAAGTTAAATTGTTAATAATTTAATAACCAATCTTTTAAGTTTTCTAAAAAAATGATTTAAATTTACTTTATAATTTAATCTGTTTTGATGAATTTTTCTAATATAGAAAATCTTACTGAAGTGGAAGTTGATTTGTTTGCAAAGCGAGCAATGAATGATTTTGACTTTATGAATGAATTATATAATATCGGGAAATCCAGTACTGAAACTTACTTATCAGAACTTGATACAGCTATATCAGAATCGGATATCATACATTTTAGAAATATTGCACATACTCTAAAAAGTAACGTCGATTTATTAGGTATGGTAAATATTGGGAAACTGCTCAGGGTGTGGATTGATGAAGCACATAATGGAACTATTCCTAGTAATAATGATTTATTAATTGTGCAGAATTCAATAAACGAGTGTTTAGAAGTGCTCAACGAATTTATTAACAAAACAAAATTGTATTAAAATGGCATTATTTAAAAAAATTAAAGGTGAATTTATAGATATTATTGAGTGGTTAGACGAATCTAATAATACTATGATTCATCGATTCGATAGATATGGCAACGAAATAAAAATGAACGCTAAACTAACTGTTAGGGAATCGCAAAAAGCAGTATTTGTTAATGAAGGTACTATAGCAGATATTTTTGACCCTGGAATGTACACTCTCAACACTGAAAATTTACCGGTTTTAAGTACTTTAAAAGGGTGGAAATATGGTTTTAATAGTCCATTTAAAGCAGAAGTTTATTTTATCAGTACTAAGAACTTTACAGATTTAAAATGGGGCACTCCCAATCCTGTTGTAAAGAGAGATCCTGATTTTGGTCCCGTTCGTATCAGAGCTTTTGGTAGTTATGCAATGAGGGTTAAAAATCCGGAAGCGTTTATTAAAGAAATTGCAGGGACTAAAGGCGATTTTTCAACCGAAGGAGTTTCGGAACATTTAAAGAATATTATTGTAACTCGCATATCTGATGCAATTGTAGAATCTAAAATTCCTGTTCTAGACCTTGCAATGAATTACGATGAGCTTTCGCAGTTTACACAAAACAAAATTCAAAATGAATTTGATGAATTGGGTTTGGAGCTTACAAAGTTTTTAATTGCTAATATTTCAGTTCCACCAGAAGTACAAGAGGCAATAGATAAGCGTTCTAGTATGGGCATTGTTGGCGATTTAAATAAATACACTCAGTTTCAGACAGCAAATGCGATGGAAGCTGCTGCTAATAATCCATCGGGTGGCGGTGCTGCCGAAGGTATGGGGCTTGGTATGGGCTTTGGTATGGCAAACCAAATGATGGGAGCAATGAACCAAACCGGACAGCAAAATCAACAAACTCAAAATAATCACGAAGGGACACCACCGCCTGTGCCGGGAAATATTAAATTTTTTGCTGTCGTAAACGGGCAACAAGCCGGACCTTACGATATCGATGCTGTAAAACAACTTGTGCAAAGCGGACAAATTAATAGAGAAACTCTTGTTTGGAAAGATGGAATGGCTAACTGGACAAAAGCTTCTGAAGTACCGGAATTATCAGTTGTTTTTGGTAGTATGCCTCCACCCGTTCCTCCACCTGTACCTTAATTTTTATTAAATTATATTAACTAAACTATTTATTATGAAAACTACAAATTACTTTTTTATTGCAGTATTTTTAATTATTAATACTGCTGTGTTTGCTCAATGGAATCAACTTGATATCCCGGAGCTTAGAAAATCTAATGTGTTTGACTTCTTTTATGCCGATGATGTTATTTATGCAAATTGTGGATTCTCGTTTATGAAATACAACTCCATTGAACAAGAGTGGTCGTATGCAGGAGACGGTTTGTTTGAGAATGCTTATTACCAAATGTTTGAAAAAATGGTATTGTATAATCAGCAAATCTATACGCAAGTAGGGAATACAATTAAAACTTACAATTCATCATTAAACGTATGGGAAGATGTTAATCTTACTTTGCCTGCAGGAATCCCTTATTCGAGTTTTATTGCTCGAATTGGAGCTACAACAGATATGTTTTATATGATAATGGTATGGTTTGACGGTGGTGTAATGAATGGTAATTATTTCACAACAACAGATTTCCAAACATGGACGCAAGGAAGCCAAATTGATGAATCGTTTTTTACTTATCAAGTTTTAGAAGGAACAAAAGATTATATTTGGTTATCTACACCTAATGGAGAAATAGTTTATTCCGAAGATGCTATTGACTTTTCAACTGTATTGTTTGGTACTGTGCCTGCATTTGATGAACCTTGGTCGTATAGAAGTAGAATTAAATCTGATACAGAGAATAATTGTTTGTTTTACGAAGGTCCAGACCAAAGATTATTTCGCTATAATATACAAACAGCAGATTGGGATACAGTTTCAAATAATTTGCCTCCCGGAGTTGGGTATATTGGTTTTGAAGCAGCAGATAATCTTATTTATGTTTTAACTTTTTCCGGACTAAATGTTCAGGGATTAATAAGTAATAACACAGGAGATTCATGGCAATCAGTAGCGGGAGGCTTAGGTGTGATACCTCAAATCGAGGCTCTAACTAAGGTCGGAGATAATAATTATATTTGTGTAAATCTTTTAGGACAGGTCTTGATAAGTAACGACAACGGTTTAAACTTTGCCGAAAGCAATAATGGCTTTATTAACGGATGGCATTACTTGGAACAATACGGCAATAAGTTTTATACACCTCAAACAGGCGATGGCGTTTATTATAGCAATGTAGATGATTTGGATTTTAATCTTGATAACACCGGCTTACCTAACACCTTAAATGTGTTGATGATTGAGGATATTGTAACTACAAACAATAAAGTTTTTGCTGTGGTTATAGAAGACTTATTCTCAGAAACTTTAGCATTGTATTATAAATCTGATGAAAACCCCGAATGGACTAAAATTGACGATGTTGGTGTTGTGGATGATATGAGAATTTTAGGTAAAGATATGTCTAATTCTATTTATGTTATAACTTTTTCAGAAGTTGAAGACAAATCTATAATGGAATATGTTTATAAGATTTCTGATAATATTGAGCTTACTGATTTGTCAAGTGTTTTAACTTTGCCTCACGACAGGCTGATGTCTATTGTTGGTAATTCAGAAGGGCATTTGTTTTTGCATTATAAGTACATTGATGGTGATGACTCAAATATTTTCAGAGTTTATCATTCTAACGATGGTGGAGACACATGGGTTAATATCGAAAATGATTACGACAATTTTGAACCGGTGCAGGTCGTAAAGAATTTATTTTATGACGATGAAAATAAAGCTTTGAGTTTTATTGATAGTGAGGGCAATCCTGTTTATATGCTTAGGGTAGCTGATAATAGCGGTATCCCGTATGAACATATAATTGTAAAATATAATATTGAACTGGAGCAATGGGAACAAATTCCGGAAGCCGGACTACCAAATCAATTAGTTTATGCAGGTGCAATAGATTACGAAGATGGAACTTATTATCTTGCCTTGCCTCACGGTTTATTTTATAGCGATGATTTAAGCTCTTGGGATGAATATGAGTATATTGGTTTACGTGATGGTATGGTTCCGAATAGTTTACATGTAATTGGAAACAACGTGTATATGGGAACCCTCGCCAATGGTATATGGTATGTTTCACTTGAAGTTTTTAAAGAAGATTTATCAGCAGATCAAATTTGTGTTTATCCAAATCCCGCATCTGAAATTATTAATATTCAAAATTTGGATGCAGACACAAAGATTAATTTATTTGATAGCTCAGGTCGTTTACTCTATCAGTCAGAAACTCATAATTCTGATGTCGATATTGATATTAGTAAGCTAAATTCAGGCTTATATTTTATTGAATTACAAAGCTTAGAGGGAAAAGTTACAAAGAAAATAATTGTTGAATAGATAACAATCAAAACTTTTAAAACACCGACAATATAAAAAATGCCGGTGTTTTTTTTACGTCATATTTTGAAGTGGTGTCTTTTTTT
>JAQVOJ010000150.1:1969-4537 GCA_028702675.1 Bacteroidales bacterium | reverse complement strand
AGGTGTACGTTGCACTTCATCTAAAATAGCACCATCGTGAAATTGTTGTAAAAAACCTCTGGGATCTTCGTTCGCAAACTGCATATTATCAAGATTTTCCAAAGAATAATAGGGTTTATTAGGGAAAACAGATTTAACAAGCGTTGTCTTGCCCGATTGACGGGATCCTGTAACAGCCACGGCTTTAAACATTGAGGCCAACTTTAATAATCTAGGGGTAATATTTCTTTTAATCATAATGCAAATACACGAATTTTATGGAATCCAATTCCATATTTTTCCATTATTTATGATAAACTTGTCTATAATCTTGTGTATTCATTGACAATAGAATGGGAATTTATGCAGTTTTGAATTTTCAGATGCTTTTTGGATAACTATTAAAACTAATAATTAGAATTATAAATAATAATCAAAAAATTACAATTAAGAGAGATATTGAAAAGTTGAAGATGTTAAATATTTTAGAAAGAATTAGTTCTGAAAAAGGCGGGTATTGGAGAGTTGTGAGTTTGATTAGTCAAAATTCCAATAATATTCTTATCAAATTTAAAATTAAGTCGATATTTTTAACTATATTTGCAAAAATATCGACTTATGATTGTTAGAGAAGACTATTTAAATAAAATTGTTTCCGGATTTGAATATAATCCAATTGTAGTATTGATAGGTGCAAGACAGGTTGGCAAAACTAGTTTAATGGAGATTTTTGTTAAAGATAAAGAATATCTCTGGCTTAACGGTCAAAATCCCGAAATTGCTCAAATATTCCAAAATTTCAGTACAATCGAGCAATATCTAATGATAAACATGAACACTAATGTCGAGGGTTTATTAGTAGTTGATGAATTTCAATTTATAAATAATATATCACTGCAATTAAAACTATTAGTTGATAAATACAAAAAACTAAAAATCTTATGTAGTGTTAGTTCGAGTTTAAATATTATCCAAAAAGTTGAAGAGTCTCTTGCAGGCAGAATAAGACTTATTCCAGTTTATTCGTTAAACTTTTATGAATTCATTAAATTTAAAGATGCAGAATTTTTCAATATAATAACCAAACTTAAAATTAGTGAAGATTCTGTTGTTTTATTTCCTCAGTTACGAGTTTATTTAAATGAACATCTTACTTATGGAGGTTTGCCTAAAATTGCTTTAGCAGCTGATTATAAAGAAAAAAAGGAACTATTGAACGACATTTATCAAACCTATTTGCTTAAAGATATTCGGCAATATATTAATAATGTAGATTTTGTCGCCTTTAATAAGCTATTGCGTTTATTGTCATCCCAAATCTCTAATCTTATAAATATTAATGAAATATCAAATACAATACAACTTTCATATAGAAAATGTGAAGAATATATTAATATTTTAGAGCAGATGTTTATAATTAATCTTATAAGTCCCTATACAAGCAATTCAAGAAAAGAAATAACTAAGATGAAAAAAATATTTTTTTGTGATATTGGTTTGCGTAATGTAGTTTATAATAGCTTTAATGATATTGATGTTAGAGTAGATAATGGAGCTATTTTCGAAAATTATGTATTTCTACAATTATTGCGAAATCATAAACTACCTAGTATTAATTATTACAGGACACAAGATAATACTGAAATTGATTTTATTGTAAATGAAAATAATGAACTAAACGCAATTGAAGCTAAATTTAAATATTTTAAGAAACATAAAAAGATTCGAGCTATAAGCGAATTTGGAAAAAAGAATGATTTGAACATTAGTTATATCGTGAATAGAAATCTTATAGATAATGATGGCAATCAATATTATATCCAACCGTATCACCTTGTTAGAATTTGAATTATAGGTATTTCTTAAAATCAGATATTGTATTAAAGGCACTATAAATGCCTGAAATAGGTTAACCGTATTTTATTAACTCTCTGTTTCATTTGCTACGAATACATTTAGATACCGATAATTACACATTAAAAATAATTATTTCGCCTATAACTATAAACTTATTAAAATATTTATTGTATTTGTGCCTATAACCAAAAATAATATGATAATAAGAGAGGCATATTTACAACACATAGAGGTTTTTACTGACCATCCGTTAATCAAAGTAATAACTGAAATACGTAGGAGTGGTAGGTCATCAGTGCTTAAACTATTTTTAAATAGACTGATTAGTAAAGGGATAAAAGAAGACAACATAATTTATATTAATTTCAAAAGTCTGATATATTCTGCGTGATACTGTTCATCGTTATAAATTAGAGATGTAGAACTTCTGGAGCGTGTAATCAAATATGTTTTTCTAAATATTGGAAATACTTTTTCAGGGAAAAATGTTGCTGATTATTTTAAAAGCCAATAAAGAAAAATTGATTTTGTTACAGAAAAAAACGGAGGGAAAATATATATTCAAGTAGCATACAAACTCGAAAATGAAAATACTGTAAACCGTGAATTTTTAACACTTATGAATATTAGAGATCAATACCCCAAGTTTGTTGTAACCATGGATGAGTTTTGGAAAGAAACAATAGGTGGTATTAAGCATTATTACTTATCCGATTTTTTATTAAGTGATGA
>JAQVOJ010000150.1:0-1869 GCA_028702675.1 Bacteroidales bacterium | reverse complement strand
TACGATTTATCTAAGAAGAATTAACCGCAGCGAAAGCATCGTAAAATATTACCTTCCTTTTTATGGAGAGATGATATATTTTCGATAAATTGCACTAAAAATTGAGTTATGACAGAAAACGAATTAGCAACAATAGTTTTAGATTGTGCTTTTGAAGTTCATAGAAATCTAGGACCAGGCCTTTTAGAAAGTTCATACGAAGAATGTTTATGTTTTGAACTGAAACAATCAGGATTATTTATTGTGAAACAGAAACCCTTGCCATTGATTTATAAAGACGTTAAATTGGATATTGGTTATAGACTTGATATTTTGGTAGAAAATAAAATTATAATAGAAATTAAAGCAGTTGAAGCTTTTAATGATGTTCATTTAGCACAAATATTAACCTATTTAAAACTTAGTGATTGCAAGTTAGGGCTATTGATAAACTTCAATGTGGCATTACTTAAAAGTGGAATAAGAAGAGTTGTGAATAATTTGTAGTTCTTAGAAGGGTAAATCCTTATGGATAAGAAAAAATAAAGAATGAACTGCAGAGACGCAACGAACCCAACTTGTGGTATTCCTTTGAGACCTTATAGGTAAAGAACTATTATCGGTACGATTTATCTAAGAAGAATTAACCGCAGCGAAAGCAACGAGACTCAATGTTTGGTATTCCTCTGCGACCTTTGCGAAATCCTTTGCGAGCTTGGCGGTTGAAAACTATAACCGGTACGATTTTTCTTGGAAGAATATAACCGCAGCGGGCGCAACGAAACGCAACGTTTGGTATTCCTCTGCGACCTTTGCGAAATCCTTTGCGAGCTTGGCGGTAAAGAGCTATAGCCGGTACGATTTTTCTTGGAAGAATATAACCGCAGCGGGCGCAACGAAACGCAACGTTTGGTATTCCTCTGCGACCTTTGCGAAATCCTTTGCGAGCTTGGCGGTTGAAAACTATAACCGGTACGATTTTTCTAAGAAGAATTAACCGCAGTGAAAGCAACGAGACTCAATGTTTGGTAATCCTCTGCGAACTTTGCGAAATCCTTTGCGACCTTGGCGGTAAAGAGCTATTATCGGTACGATTTATCTAAGAAGAATTTAACCTACGGAACTCATAGGGTAAGGTCTTTTGTTTTAAAAAAATACTATAGAACTTAAGAAGTAAAATATATTTAATAAATTGCGAAAAAAAAATGATACCATTTAATAAACCATACATTACAGGAAAGGAAGTACACTACATATACGATGCCGTGGCTACCGGTAAAATTTCCGGAAATGGGAAATATACCAAACTTTGTCAGGGATTAATGGAAGAAACATGGGGTTTTAACAAGGTGTTGCTTACCACATCTTGTACTGATGCACTTGAAATGGCAGCTCTTTTAATTGATATTAAACATGGTGATGAAGTTATTATACCTTCATATACATTTGTAAGCACTGCTCTTGCGTTTATCCGGCAGGGTGCACATATTGTTTTTGCAGATAGCCGGTCAGATCATCCCGGAATAGACGAGACAAAGATAGAGGAACTAATTACTCCAAAAACTAAAGCCATTGTTCCTGTTCATTATGCCGGTGTTGCTTGCGACATGGATATTATAATGAGTATTGCTAACAGGTATAATTTGTTTGTGGTAGAAGATGCAGCACAATGTATAGACTCTTATTATAAAGGAAAGGCTTTAGGTAGTATTGGTCATTTTGGTTGTTTTTCGTTTCATGAAACAAAAAATTTGCAATGTGGCGAAGGAGGTGCTTTGGCGATAAATGATACAGATTTTATTAATAGGGCAGAGATTATATGGGAAAAAGGAACTAACAGAGCAGAATTTTTTCGTGGTGAGGTAAATAAATATGGATGGGTTGATACAG
>JAQVOJ010000149.1 GCA_028702675.1 Bacteroidales bacterium | reverse complement strand
TTGTTTCAACACTAAATTAATAAAATTTAGTGAGACTAAGCTGGTTGCAGCAGAAATGTTGCAACCTTTTTATTAACAACAAATTATTAATAAAAAAAGCTGCCTAAATACTTTTTAGACAGCCTCCTTTCCTTTTTGTTCACTTTTCCAGAAACCTCCTGGTTTAACTGTACTTACAAATTTTAAGGTAATTTCTTCATCAGTTGGCTTGGTCAGAAATGTTACGAAAAGCCATGATGAAATTACAGCAATACTTAACAGTATAATTTTTAAAGGGAAATATTCAAAGCCCGAATTTATCATAAGAGTTTCAATGAAAATTTTAAAAATAGATGAATTTATAAATAATATTTCATAAACATTTGGATATATCAGAGATAAGACCATTGCAGATAACTGAGACCAAGCATTTATTCTATGCCAATACCATCTTAAAATAAATACAGGGCCAACACCGGCTGTTATTGCGAGTAAGTATTTGAAAATATCCAAAATTGAATCACTGAAGATTGCAATAATTGCTGAAATAACAACAATTACAATCATTATGAAAATTCCAATATTTGTCAATTTTTGTTTTTTTGCTTGTTTGTTGATATGGTATTTATAGAAATTTTGCACTAGCAAAGATGCACTCCAGTTTTGTGTATTATTCACAGAAGAAAGGAATGGCAAAAAAAAGAAAATTATTACGACAAAATAAAGCCTTTGGGGTATTGCATATTTAAAAATACTTACAAATGCTAATTCCCCTGAGCCTACTACCAACAAACTGTTGTCCAGTTTTAAACTATAAAACGGGATTGTCAGGATAATTACAAGGAATACCGACATAAATACGGATGGTAATATTATGCTTTTGCTTACAGTATTGATGTTTTTTGCAGACATCAGTTTTTGCCCGTTTATATCCGGCATATCAATTATCCCTGCCGACCACCACTGGATTAATACAAAAACAAGGAAAGACCCGAAAGTAAGGGTTCCGGGTTCGGGGATTAAATTGAAATTATACTGCTTAGATTGTACGATTTCGCTTATTGAACTAAAACCCCCAAGATTTTCAGTCAGGTAAAAGATAATTATTCCAAGGGAAACAAGGAAAATCATCAGGTAAATCACATCCAATTTAAGTCGTTGCCGTAAACTGTTGAAGAATGTGCTGATAATAATGAAACCTAATATTACCAAGATACTTACCGAAAAATCAAATCCTAAAAGCATTGAAATAATTCTTCCAAAAGCAACAAATGCCATGCTCAAACCTATTGGAGCGACAATGCCACCTACATAAATGCTTCGAAATGCATGTAATATTTTTGCTCCTTTCCCGGAAAACCTGAATAGGATAAGTTCATTTTCGGTTTTTACAGGAAGCCTGTACCATAAATGGGAAAAAAATACACTACCGAAAGCACCACCAATAAGTGCAGACCAAATTATCCAAATACCAGAAAAGTCATTATCAAGAATAAACCCTGTAATAACTTGTGGTATAGTAAGAATTCCACCGGAAATCAGCATCGAAAATCCGATAATCCACCATGTTTGTTTTTTTGTGTAGAATAAAGATTTCAATTTCTAAAGTTTAATACTTAACGTAGGCTTTCCAATAACCGCCAACTTGTTAATAAACAAAACCCACCTACAACTCCACAAAATTCCAAACATATAAGCCTTTGTTAAACATTTGCGATTAATTCTAAGCATATATAAACGAGCTTGTAGGTTTAACTGCGAAATATAATATAATATATGTAATTTTTGGCGATAATTTTTTGAATTTTACATTCTACCTTATAAAATAGCTCCCAATCATCTGATATATGGGCAAAATAATTTAGTTAAACTATAATGATTATTGTTGTTTTAATCTACCCGCAAAGTTTTTTCAATAATCTCTTCAACTTCATTTGCAGAATCTGTCATTACTTCTTTAATTATTCCACCAAAACTTGAAGCAATAATCAATGAATTCATCCGTGAAACATAAGTCTTTCCATCATATTTCTCGTAAATACTTATACGGCAAGGCATCAATGATGATATTATACGTTCAGAATCTCTTTCTAGAATTTTACTTGAATGATTTGGATGACATAGCGAAAAAACTTTTATAGGCAATACCTCTTTACCATGCTTATACAATGTTCCTTGTAAATCAGATATATTTGATACTGTCCATGATTTATTTGCAATTTCTTTTGACAACCTGTCTATTGTTGAGTTAAAATCTGTCGGACTTAAATTCTCAATAAACATATCATTCTTCGAGATATGTTTTTCTTCTTCTTTCATAACATTTAAAGTTTAATTATACTCTTTTTTTGTACTGTACTCCACATTAATTAGTAAGACTATTTTATTTAAACAAAGTTTAATCGATGTTATTTTTAACCTTTTTATTTTGTCTCCATTTAATCCCCAAATATTGTTGGTTGAATAAATCTTGACACTATTTCAGAGTAAACTATACCATTCTAAATTTTATCACCTGCACTCTGGAATACAGGTACAACCCATTTCACGCAATTCAGCAAGCTGTTTGTTGCGAGCCAATTACAACCGCTCCATATATTAAGATTTTTCATTTCATATTAGTCAATTAGTCCGAACTATGATTAAAATTTAAAGGTTCAACGTGTATGGTTGATATTATACCAAACTGTTTATATATTATGTTTTCAATATCTGTAGCAACTTTATGCCCTTCTTCAATGCTTAAGTCACTTTTGAGTTTGATGTGAAAAGTTAATTCCTGATGCCCGACATAATTATGAATATGAAAATGATGTAATTGTAAATCTTCGACATAATACGGTTCTATTGAATTTTTAATTTTTTCAACCAATTCGGGACTTGGTTTCTCTCCAAGAAGTTTATTAATAGCCTCTTTTGCAATTTGATACGTTGCATAAAAAAGCATAAATGAAATCATTACACCTAATACACTATCAATCCACCAGAATCGGCTTGCAAACAATATCCCAATTAATACAATAATTGACGACAAGGCATCTGTTCTGTGATGCCAACCATCTGCTTTAATACTAACATTATTGGTTTTTCGATAAATATAGAAGGCATATTGAGCCAAAGCTTCTTTAGCAATTATCGATATTATTGTAACAACTATTGCTATTGTTCCAAATTCGATTGATTCATGGCTTTTTAACTGGATTATTGAATCTCTAAGAAAATCAAAAGCTATAATTCCAAGAAGAAATGCAATAAATAGAGCTGCAATTTGTTCCCATCGTCCATGCCCAAAAGGATGTTCACTGTCAGGCTTTTTTGATGATAGTTTAACAGCAGCTATGACTATTATCGAACTTAAAGAATCAGAAAGCGTATGCCAAGCATCTGCGGTTAAAGCAATTGAACCTGTGACTATCCCTGCCCAAAATTTTAGAGCAAATAGGACGCTATTTACTATTACTGAAATAATTCCTTCTAAATATCCTGCTCTAACCTTATCCATATGACTAAATTTTTTGTTATATATGTCTAATTATCATATTGTTTTGTCCTGTTTCGTCAGAGATTTAACAGATTTGTTCAATAATACAATAAGGATTTCCTTTTCTGATTCTGTCATTTCTTCTGTTAGTAATTTAGCTATTCGTTTATGCAGCTCAGTATGTAATAAAGCAGCTTTTTCACCTTCCTTTGTTAAATGAACATGTGCAGTTCTTCTATCATTATCTGAAATAACCTTATAAATAAAACTGTTTTTCTCAAGTCTTTCAATCATAACAGATATGGATGCTTTTGCAATATTCATTTTTTCAGCTAACTCTGTTAGAGAGGGATTTTGCATATTCTTAATCAATTCAATACAGTATAACTGTCTTGATGTCAGGTTTTTTAAGTTTGATTCTTGTTTCATCTTTTCTTCAAGAATTTCACTTGAATGTAAAATAGAATTCAATATTTGTTCTAAATTTCTTTGCATTTTTCAATTTTAACTTTGCAAATATAAAACATTAATTAGAGTTATCTAACTATACTGAAGTTTTTTTTAAGTCTCTCTGTAAATTCAGATTATCCTCGATGTGTTTTCTTGAATTTACGCCGCCTCATTAATGCCACTACAAAAAACTAGTATTATATTTTGCATCAAGCAACTGAAAAACCAAAGCTTTAACCTTATTCATTTATCTCATTTCAAAAATCAATAAATTAAAACAAATTAACTAAGTATTACAGTAATTTTATTTCTACTAGCATACATTAAAAAAGTTGGTTGCAAGATTGAATCGGATAACTAAGAAAGCATTGTAAGTATTATTATAATTTTCTTATAATTGCATTTAAAACTAGTTACTTTCGTTGTATGATACAGCCGGATATACTAATTATTGGTGCAGGAGCAGCAGGTTTGATTGCTGCAGGAAAAGCTTCCGAGAAAGGCAAGTCTGTTTTGGTAATAGAAAAAATGGATAAAGCCGGCAAAAAGCTTCTTATAACAGGTAAAGGTAGATGTAATATTACAAATTCAAACTCACAATCTGAGCATTTTAAGCATATAAGAAAGAATGCCAGATTTT
>JAQVOJ010000148.1 GCA_028702675.1 Bacteroidales bacterium | reverse complement strand
TAAGCCTTGAAATGAAACTACAAAAAGAGTATTTAAGTCCGACCATCTGTGGCGAAGCATATTATAATAAACCCCCTTTATTTAATTGGTTTCTAATCCCTTTTATCGACAAAGACAATGTTGAATTTAACACAAGAGCTATATCTGTAAGTTTTTTGTTGCTGGCAGCTTTGATTGTAATCGCTTTATTGAAAAAAAGTAGAGGATTACATCATGCTTTGCTTGTAAGTTTTATGTTTCTGTCGTCGGCTTATATCCTTACTGAGTTTTCCTTAATTCTAAACCTTGATACTTTTTTTGCTTTATTATTAATACCATTGTTTTACCTAAATTACAGATTAGCCGCAAAGGGTAAGTTTTATGCAATGTTTATTACCGGATATCTGCTTACTTCACTGGCTTTTATGACTAAAGGCTTTCCTGCCCTTTGGTTTCAGGGGGTATCTTTAATTCTTGCTCTGTATTTTACAAAAAACCTGCGTAAACTTTTTACTTTACAGCATTTATCGGGAATTCTTTCTTTTATGGTTTTACCTGTATTGTTCTTTACTTTACATTCCGGATTCTTAGACTCCAAATTATATATAAGCCAACTAATTAAAGAAACTCTAATAGCTCAAAATTTTTCCTTTTCAAATATTGTAATGCACTTTTTTGCATTCCCTTTTCTAAACATACAGGCGTACATACCTATGGCTATACTATTACCTGCATTATTGCTACGCCGAAACATTGTTATAGTTTTAAAAAACAAAGAATTAAGCTATCTTTTATTTGTCTGTATAGCCGGATGCAGTGTTTTTGCAATTAGCCCTTATTATCCAAGATATTATTGCTTAATGTTTGTACCATTGGTTTTTGACATTATTACTTTTTTAATTCCAAACATGCAAAACTTAAGTATAAAAGAGAAAGCCGGAGCAATACTATGGAATATACTATTTGCAAGTGCAGCATTACCTCTGTTTAAATTTAATAATCTTGATATGATACTTATTATAATAGCAGTATCTATAGTAATCTGGGCAACAAATAACATAAGACTTTATATATTAATAATTTCAAGCCTTATTCTAATTATAATAAAATTGAGTTATCCCTTGCACGAGTTAAAAAACGATAAATTTGGTTATGAAACCAAAGAACAATGCCAAGAAATTGTGTTGTTAAATAAAGATAAAGATTTATATATTTTGGATGGGAGTAAAAAAGTAAATTATGTTTCAATCTTTTACCTTACATATTTTTCAGGAGAAGTAATTCATTATTCAAAACCAACAAATAATATTGATGCCATCTACATTACAGATTTGGAGAACTTGCCCGATAATGCAATCGTAACTGACACTATTGATCAAACTTTTTGGGGATACGACGAAAACAGAAGATTGAAAGGTAAAAATTCTTATTCCCCGATATTTGTAATAAGATATGATTCCTTATTAAAACAGCATTGATTTATTTTGGCTTTTAATCAATAATTTTAATAAAGACAAACCGGATTTAAGGAAGCTATTAAAAGATTTTATGCTATTGATTGATTTAATGCTTTCATAAATTGTTCTAAAATTCAAAAATGATTTTCGATAAGCTAATTTTCTCAATTTTACTAACTCCGTTTTTGTAATACCGGGAATATCTATAACGGGTTCGTCAGGAAAGTTTATCCATTGTTCTGTATCATTTACGATTTTATAATTGTTATCTACTACAAATTTATGTAGATGCGTACCGATATAAGGAATCGCAAAAAAGAACAATGAAACAGAAGCTTTCAATTTTCGTGCTAATTTAATTGTTTGCAATGCAGTTTCGTTGGTTTCACCCGGATATCCCAATATAAAACTTGCTGAACTTGTAATACCTAGTTTGTGGGTTAAAGCAAATGTTTCTTCAATATTTGAAACATAAATATTCTTGTTCATTGCGTCTAGAATTTTCTGTGCCCCAGATTCTACACCATATCTTATAAGATAACACCCTGCTTTCTTAAGTTTAATCAAATCATACTCATCAATAGTATCTACTCTACTGCTACAATTAAAGTAAAGATTATAATTTCTGCTAATCAGCAAATCTAATATTTTGTGTAATCTATTTTTATTAAGTGTAAAAATATCGTCTGCAATATCAATAACTTTAACATTATATTCTTTTACCAGAAAATCAATTTCTTCAATAACTTTCTCAGCGGTTTTTAATCTAACCTTATTGCCCCAAATAGTTTTTGAGGCACAAAAATTACAGTCCATAGGACATGCCCTACCTGTAAATATCATAAAAAATGGATATCTGGGAATCTTTTTGCCTACACCTATATGATGTACAGGTAAAGAATACTTTTCCATTGGCAACAATTCGTAAGCAGGAAGAGGTATTTTATTTACATCAACATATTCATTATTCGATTCATTGTCAATAATCTCATTATTTGAATTACGATAAGATATGCCTCTAATACTACTAAAATTTTTAATTTTGTAATTCTTCAGAACATTTAGAAAAGCAATCTCTCCTTCGCCCTTTATCACAACATCTATATTGGGGCATTTATCTAACAATTGCCTGCCTGCGGCACTTGCATGAGCCCCTCCCATTACAGTTAAGATTTTGACATTAATACGTTTTATCTTTTCTAAAATTTCTGAAGAAATTTTAAAGCTAGAGGTTGTTGCAGTAATACCAATAAGCTCAGGAGTCTTGCTAATTGCCAAGTCAATAGTTTCTTGAACATTAAGATTTAAAGCATTGGCATCTAGTATTTCCACACTAAACCCATGCAACTTAATATATGAGGCAATACTTGCAATCCCCAAAGGTGGAATTATACCTTTTGCATCAGAAATATTTTTATAAATTTTTTTATATGGAGGATTTATCAATAATACTTGCATCATTATCAATTTAATTTACAAAACTACTCAATTAATTTCCATAAATGTATTTAATAACAGTAATTTAGAAATGTAAAAAAAACCATTTAAATTTGACACATGAAAAGTATAACAAAAAAAAATATCCGCACTTCATTTTATCCTCTATGGCAACAATATAACAAATTCAAAGCATATTTATTAAGATATCCTAAATCGGGAAATGGATTCGAAACTGTTTCACAATCAAAGATGATACAATACAATAAAGTCCGTTATCATGGAGCTAAACGTTTGTTCTGTTACAATCCTTTTGTCAATATCTTCTTCAATATCAATGGGGATGCAATAGCCTGTTGCCGTTCGCATCAAACTGTTCTCGGCAAATATCCCGAACAGAGTATAAAAGAAATTTGGTTTGGCAAACGTTTCGAAAAAATGCGTGAACACATGTTGCACAACGACCTTAATATGGGGTGCAATTATTGTAAATTGCAAATTGAAAGTAATAGGTTTCACTCATTGCCTTCGATGCATCCAGAAGAATTTGCAAGTACAAAGCCAGGAGCATATCCACAAACAATGGAACTTGAATTAAGCAATAATTGTAATTTACAATGTGTAATGTGTAGTGGAAGAGTTTCGTCTGCAATCCGTCAAAATAGAGACAAGCTGCCACCTCTTAAATTACCTTACGATGATAGTTTTGTTGAACAATTAAAGGAATTTTTACCTCACTTGAAGCATATTTCGTTTTACGGAGGTGAACCATTTCTTATAGATATCTATTATAAAATATGGGAACAAATAATAAAAATAAATCCAGATATTCTGATATTTGTTGTAACAAATGGAACTATTTATAATAGAAGAATAGAAGATCTACTTAAAAAAGCAAAATTCAACTTTCTTGTTTCAATTGATTCTCTAAATAAAGAAATATTCGAAAGCATCCGTGTTGGTGCCAATTTTGAAAATGTAATGCATAATCTTCAGAAGTTTATTGAACTAACTAATGGACAACTTGCTATAAGCCACACCCCAATGAAAATAAACTGGATGGAAACTCCTGAAATTGTAAATTATTGTAATAATAAAAATTTAACTTTAAATCTTTCTTATGTAGAAAAGCCCGCCAAATATGCTTTGTGGTCATTTCAACCTCATGAACTTGAGAAAGTAATTACTTTTTACGATAATTCAGAAATAAAAACAAACCATAATTCAATCATATCTTCATATAATATTAAGGTTTTTAATGAATGGAAAGAGCAAGTGCAATTTTTCAAAACTAAAAACTCTGAAATTATTGCAAAATACCAAAACATCAATGCAGAATTTGAAAACTATAACATTGAATTCAAACAAAGTTTGATTAAGTTATTTGATACCTTACCTTTCGATAGCATGGGTATTGATTCTGCTCTAAAATTAGCAAATAACATAATTGAAAATACTAAAATTACCCCTGCTTTGATAGATGGGATGAAAATAGTTATTAAAAATATGAATAATCAATCTTTGCTAAAATTACCTAATGCACAAAAATTCCTAACAGAATCTGATCTTTTTTCTGGTTTTATCAAAAAAGAGATTAGCGAAGACCAATTTTGGGCAAGATATTATTAGTATATCTGTTCGTTTAATTTTTCAATTATTTCAGTTTCGCCGTGTGTTTCAAGAAATTTAATTGCATCCTTTGATTCTATAAGATATATTAATTCAA
>JAQVOJ010000147.1 GCA_028702675.1 Bacteroidales bacterium | reverse complement strand
CAAAATTATTACTTTTTTGCTAATTGAAAAATATTTTATCTTATAAATCATCAAAGGGAGATTTTATTTGTTGTAAACTCCTAGTGCTTACATGTGTGTAAATCTCAGTAGTCTTAGAACTCTTATGTCCTAACAACTCCTGAATAAACCGTAAATCGGTGCCGCTCTCAAGCAAATGAGTTGCATAACTATGTCGCAACCAATGCAAGGTTACAGGCTTATTAATACCTGCAAATTTAACAGCATAATGCAAAACCTTCGACAAACTTTCTCCTGAATATTGTCTGCCTGGTAACTGTCCCTCAAACAACCATGTTTTAGGCTTGTACGATACATAATAGTCTCGCAACATTATAATTGTTTTCTCCGAAATTGGTACTATCCTGTCTTTTTTACCCTTAGAATTTCTTACATGTAACAATTTTCGCTTACTGTCAACATCTGCAGGCTTTAAATTCAATAATTCGCTACGCCTTAATCCACAAGCGTAAATCAAACTTAACATTGCACGGTGCTTTATGTTGCGAGGCGATTCTAATATACTCTTTACCTCTTCTTTGCTTAATACATTTGGCAATTTATGATGGCGGCGAGGACGTTCAAACTTCTCAACATCCAAATTAGATTTTATGATTTCTCTAAAATATAGTTTAGCAGAACTTACCATTTGATTCTGATAAGAATAACTATGTTTGTTTTTAATAATAAAATCATTCACAAAATTTACCATATCCTGAGCCACAATTTCTTCAGGAGGCTTTGGAGAACAATACTCTAAAAACGTCTTTATCGATTCTGTATAAGTCTTTATGCTACTTGCACTATACCGCTTATGCTCCATCCACAACCGAAACGACTTTATGCTGTTTAAAACTTCAATACTCAAATTACATGGCACTACCTCATTAACAACCACATTAAAAGCCTTAGAAATTTTTTCAAGACTCTCGGCACTATATGGCAAATACCACGATTTCTGCGTCAAAGACCAAGTAGCATTTATACTCTTAGCAATACTAATCATACCCAAATCATAAGCAAAACGAATAAAAATTACCCGCTTACCACGATGTTTACCATATTCTAATTTAATATCCTCCATCCTAAACCCTAAACCCTGTACCCTAAACCCTGTATCCTAAACCCTGTATCCTAAACCCTGTATCCTAAACCCTGTATCCTGTAACCTGTCCCCCGTCCACGGCTCCGCCAATACCACTCCCATAACAAGTAGCTAAAAAAAAACTATATCGTATGCAAACAAAGCTGTCTGCAATATTTATCCTACACTAACAAACTCCTCCACTGGTTTAAGATATTTTGCCGGTATTTTTACACAAGCAAAACATTTTAAACTTTCAATAAAAATCCCAATTTTTCTTTTACCGGTCTCATAATTATTACTTACTATACCCGTAAGACCTTTTAAACTGCCACAGGATATCTTAACTTTTTGACCTTTTGTAAACTCTCTACTACTCTCTTCTATGTCGATATCATGCTCATAATCAATAAGTTGCCGAATTCGTTCAATCTCTTGGTTGCTAACTTTTGCATGCAATCCTCCAATACTTAAAAAACACTTTACGGCATCAGTCTTAAAAACATTCCGCCTATCTTTTTCGGTACAGTTCACAAATGCATAATTAAAAAATATGGGAACTTCAATTGTTTTTCGCCTATCAGACCATTGACGCACCTGCTTTTGCATTGGTACAAGATTTTCTATACCCAATTCGCTAAGGCAACTACTTAATCTCTTAATCTTTCCCGATTTAGAAACAATAACATACCAACTTCTATTACAGTTATTCACACAAGTAAGACTTTTCAGAAAACAATATGCTTTCAAAACTATATTATTTTTACGTAAAAATCAAATTTTTCACATACATTTTTGTAAAATATTTTTTCTATGAATTGTAATCGAATTATATACAACAACAAACCCGTTTAATACAGATACATATTACATCAGCAGATGAATAACCTAAACCCTAAAACCTAAATCCTGTAACCTGTAACCTAAACCCTAAAACCTAAATCCTGTAACCTGTAACCTAAACCCTAAAACCTAAACCCTGTAACCTGCCCCCTGCCATAACTAATCCACAAACCCACACCTCTAGCCAACAAAAACAATAGTAATGCCAACCAAAGACCATGATTATCATACCAAGGAACGAGAATATAACGTGCCGGAATAAAAACAAGCAAAACAGCAATAATCATATTGTTTCGCATATACGAAGAAGCCGTAGCCCCTGTAAAAATACCATCCCAAATAAAAGCTGAAAACGACACTAAAGGTATAAGTACAACCCAAATTTTATAGTCCATTATTATCATTATTAAGCTCTCATTATCAGTAAGTAAGTTTACAATAAGCCTATAACCAATAAAATAAACAGCAGTAAAAGTAATTGCGAGCATCAATCCCCATATCATAAGCCTACTAACAGAAGCTTTAAGCATTTTCAAATTTTTGGCACCCAAATATTTTCCTACAATAGCCTCTGCTGCAAAAGCAAATCCATCTACAAAATACGAGAAAAACATAAAAAACTGCAACATTACAGCATTAATAGCCAAAATATCGTTTCCTAAACCTGCCGAAACAGAATTAAAATAGAAAAACGTTGCTGCAATCAACAGAGAACGAATTAAAATATCTGTATTAACTCGAAAAAATAATTTCAAAGCCCTTATATTAAGAATATCATTAATACTAATACGTGAAAGCTTTTTTCTGAAAGCAAAATAATAAAAAACAACAGATGCAATCAATCCCGAATACTGTGCAATTAGGGTACCAAGAGCAACACCATCCGACTTCATCCCTCCTACTCTAACAAAATAAACACTTGTAATAATATTTACAACATTTATAATAAGAGCCACAAACATGGGGTATTTGGCATTTTGCATACCCAAAAACCATCCGGTAAATGCATAAACTCCCAAAGTAGCCGGAGCTGCCCATATACGAATACGAAAGTATGAAACAGCAAGACTTTCAACATCAGAATTAGCATTTATTAATTCAAAACCAAGCCACTCAATTGGTGATTGCATGGCAATTAAAAAGGAAGCTATTAGTTGAGCAACAATTAATGATCGAAACAATATTGCAGAAATCTCTTTACGATTAAGGGCTCCAAAAGCTTGTGCAGTAAAGCCGCTAGTACCCATCCTGAGAAAAATTACTCCCGAATATAACAGATTAAAGACCATGCTTCCCAAAGCAATGGCACCTATATAAGCCTGATCGGCCAGATGCCCCATAAGAGCAATATCAACCATACCAACAAGTGGAACAGTGATATTGGTGATGATATTTGGAACCGACAGATTTAATATCTGCCTGTTTAAAGAAAAAGCTTTAGAATTTTTACTTAACATTCCTCACAATAAGCACGTGGTAATCACCAAGATTTTTAAATCCGTATTTATCGTAAAGAGCAATAGCTGCAGCGTTATCCTTATGCACTTCGAGCTTAATTTGAATTCCTTTGCGGCGAGCAAATTTCATAACTTCTACCATAAGTAAATGGCTGAGTTTCTGCCCCTGATACTCGGGTAAAATAGCAAAATGATGAAGATACAAACGACGAGAATCATTTGTAATCCACGCTGTTCCTATAATCTCATCTTCGTTATTAAGCAAACAAAACAATGCACCTCCCGAAGAAATAGTTCTAATAATTACCTGCAGATTATCTCCACGATGAGAACCACCCATATCGGTTAATTGCCAAACCTGATTAACTGCCTCGTAATCAGCCTTTTTGAAAAGTCTAATATAAAACGACATATTTGTAAGCTTTAATATTTTGGGTTCAAAATTATTTAAAAAAACAAATAAGCAAGTATTAAAATAGTGTTATTATATTTTTAAGGTACTATTACAGATTTCCTTAAACAAATAACGAGCACTACGTTTTCTGTTATCGTCAAGCTTATACACTATCTGTTCGGTAAAATATTTTTGTAAATCATATTCGGGATATTCAGTAGAATAAAGCTTTAGAATTTTATCAATATTATTAACACCAAAATCAAGTACTTTATTCAACTCAGCTTTAAACCTGTCGTCTATTGGTTTATTAGCAACCCACAAAGCAAAAACCGGAAACAATCCGGTAAACTCTTGCCATAGTTCTGACAAATCGTAAACAAAACTAAAATTATCTTGCAGTTGCATTGCTCTATCTCCAATAAGCAAACCTGCAGTAGTTCCATGAATATTACTCTCAAAACCTGTTTTAGCGTCAAACCATTCTACATCAAGATTAAGATGCTTTTTTGCTATAATTTTAAGCATTTCAACAGAAGTACGACTATGAAAATCGAGATAAATCTTTTCTATTTCATACAATGGAACTTCAGAAACAAGCTCTACAGAAAAAACCTTTTTACCACCACTCAAACAAAACTCTCCAATAATTTCGTAATAATCCAAATCGCATATAGCTGCTACGGGAATCAAACCTATATCAGCTTTATTATTTTTCAATTTTTGGGCACAAATCGATGGAATATCACTACTAATTAGTGCATTTTTTTCAATGAAATCTGATTGCTCCAAAGCAAAACGATATGGTAATGTATTAATATACGAAACTATAGAAATTTTAATAAGCCTTTTCATACAATAA
>JAQVOJ010000003.1:3622-65876 GCA_028702675.1 Bacteroidales bacterium | reverse complement strand
TAATAATACAGTTTCAGGTATTAATATAAGTTCGTTAGCAGCAGGTTCTTATTTCATTAAAATTGAAAAACAAAATGAATCTACATTCATAAAATTTATTGTTGAATAACAACACTAAACAAATCATTTTAAAAAGTCTCTTTAATAAGGGACTTTTTTTTATTCAATAAAATTTACTATATTTGCATTAAACTAAATGAATTATGAGCAAAAATCTACTCATTGTTTCATTAATATTAACTCTAACTCTAATTGCCTGTTCTACATACGACGAAGGACCTTTTTTTAGTTTCTATTCACCCGAAGTTAGAATTACAGGCACATGGGAAATAGACTTAGTACTTTCTGATGATCTAGAAAGTAGGTCTTTGTCGGAAGAGTATCCTTATAAAAAAATTACTTTCGAAGAGAATAATGCTTTTACTATTGAATTAGAAGGTTCTACAACTAATACTATTAATGGCACCTGGGATTTTAGTGAAGATAAATATGATTTATTTTTAACACCTAACTACGAAGATATATTAATTCAATTCGAAGTTAAAAGACTAAGCAATAAGGAATTATGGGTTATACCACATTCCGAAATAAAATCAACTACTGAACCAATTATTGAGTTACGTTATATTAAACTTTAAAAATGAAAAATATGAAAAAGTTAATTTACATTACATTGATTTTAGCAGCTACAACAATAGTATTTAGCAGTTGTGGCAAGTACGAAGAAGGACCTGCAATTAGTCTTCTATCAAAAACAGCTCGTATCACAGGGGAATGGGTACTCGACTCCCATTATTATAATGGCGAAGAGCAAGAACTAACAGAATATGATAATGTGGTAGTAGAATTATTAAAAGATGGCACTGGCACTTTAGAAGCACCATTTTTCGGTAATACTACATTAAGCATAGATTTAGAATGGGAATTTGACGGAGATAAAGAAAACCTTCGTACAAGAATAAAAGACCCTGACACTGAAAGTTGGCAATCATGGGAAGAATCAAAAATTCTTATGCTGAAAAATAACGAAATGTGGTTAGAAAGAGAAGAAATCGGAGAATTATCAGGAGAAACCGTTACAGTTAAAGAGATTTATGTAGCAAAATAAAGAAATTGTTTACTATTAAAAAAAACCTGTATGCTTTAAGCTTGCAGGTTTTTTTTGTATATTTACAACTCAAAATAAGATAATCTATATAATCAATAAAATAATGGACAAAGAATTATTCAAATCTCAAATTTTAGAGGGTATTCCCTATAAGTTACCGGAATTAAAACCATACGATAAAAGTATTAATCATGCACCCAAGCGAAAGAATATTTTAAGCGAAAAAGAACAAAAATTGGCATTAAAAAATGCATTGAGATACTTTCCGTCTGTACATCATAAAGTTTTAGCTAAAGAGTTTAAACAAGAACTTGACGAATACGGCAGAATATATATGTTAAGATACAGACCTGATTATGAAATATTTGCAAGAGATATAAGTTGGTTTCCTTACAAAAGCATTCAAGCAGCTGCTATTATGTTAATGATTAGCAATAATCTTGACAATGCAGTAGCCCAACACCCCCACGAGCTTATAACTTATGGTGGTAATGGTGCAGTATTTCAAAACTGGGCACAATACCGCCTTACAATGAAATATCTTGCAGAACTTACCGATGAGCAAACCCTAGTAATGTACTCAGGCCACCCAATGGGTGTTTACCCTTCACACAAAGATGCACCACGTGTAGTTGTTACAAACGGAATGATGATTCCAAATTACAGTAAACCTGACGATTGGGAGAAATTCAATGCTCTTGGTGTAACACAATATGGACAAATGACTGCCGGTTCATATATGTATATTGGACCACAAGGAATTGTACATGGTACTACAATCACAGTTCTTAATGCATGCCGAAAAGTGAGTATAGCAGGAAATACGAGTAAAACAAAACTGTTTGTTACCTCAGGGCTTGGTGGAATGAGCGGAGCCCAACCAAAAGCAGGGAATATTGCCGGAGTAGTTAGTATTACAGCAGAAATAAACCCCAAAGCTGCATATAAAAGACTAGAGCAAAATTGGGTTGACGAAGTAATTGAGGATATTGATAAAGCAATTGATACAGCAATAGAGTATAAGGACAAAAATATAGCTCATTCAATAGCTTATCTCGGAAATATTGTAGATTTATGGGAAAAATTAGCTGAGCGAAATATAAAAGTTGATTTAGGAAGCGACCAAACATCATTACACAATCCATGGGCAGGAGGATATTATCCTGTAGATATTTCTTACGAAGAATCAACCAAAATGATGTCAGAAAATCCTCCATTATTTAAAACCCAAGTTGAGCAAAGCTTAAGGAGACAAGTAAAAGCGATAAATAAACTTACCTCGCAAGGAATGTATTTCTTCGATTATGGAAATGCTTTCTTACTCGAAAGTTCGAGAGCAAATGCCGATATTATGGCAGAAGACGGAATAAATTTCAAATATCCGTCTTACGTTCAAGACATTATGGGTCCAATGTGTTTCGACTATGGATTCGGTCCATTCCGCTGGGTTTGCTGTTCTTCGCTTCCCGAAGACTTAGAACTTACCGACCATATTGCAATGGAAGTTCTAAAAGATATTTCTAAAAATGCACCGAAAGAAATTACTCAGCAAATGCAAGACAATATTCAATGGATAAAAGGTGCCAAAGCAAATAATCTTGTAGTTGGGTCGCAAGCTCGTATTCTTTACGCAGATGCCGAAGGACGAATTAAAATTGCAAAAGCATTTAATGATGCAATAAAAGAAGGCAGAATTAAAGCTCCAATAGTTTTGGGAAGAGACCACCACGATGTTTCGGGAACAGATTCTCCATTTAGAGAAACATCTAATATTTACGATGGCAGCCAATTTACTGCTGATATGGCAATTCAAAATGTAATAGGCGACTCATTCAGAGGGGCTACTTGGGTTTCAATTCATAATGGCGGTGGCGTTGGATGGGGCGAAGTAATAAACGGCGGTTTCGGAATGGTACTCGACGGTAGCAATGATGCAGAAAGACGACTTAAAATGATGCTATACTGGGACGTAAATAATGGAATAGGAAGAAGAAATTGGGCAAGAAACGAAGGTGCCATTTTCGCCGCTAAAAGAGCAATGAAAGAAAACCCTGGACTCAAAATTACAATCCCCGAAATTGCAAACGATAATTTAATTGACGAACTGTTTTAATAAAATCAAGAAAATGAGAAAACTTATAATATTTAGCTTAATAGCTATAGCATTAGTCTTTAGCGCATGCAATAACTCAAATGATAACTCTACAAGTATTATAAAAATGTTTAACGAAGAACAAATCACAGAAACAATAAATGCATTATCTGAAAAATTCGGCGAAACAAATTCATTCAGAATTGAGCGTGGTGTAAATCAGGTAGCCTCACTTTGGCAAGAACAGGATGGAAATTTCGAAGATTTCAATCAATATTGCTTAGATTATTTTATTAATGATAACAAAGAATTAGATAATGCCTATAATAAGCTTGAACAACACTTTGAAGTGCTTAACGGCTATTTTAACGCTATGACGGTAAGTTTGATGGAACCCTTACACCTTGATATGGGTGAAATTCATCACATTGATAATATTATGGGTGCATATTCTCCATCAGCTCATCTTACCGACGATTTGTTTCAAAACAAACTAGCTTTTTATATCGCATTAAATTTCCCTGCCTACTCGCTTAAAGAAAAAGTAGAATTTGCAGAAAACTGGACACGCATAGACTGGGCTTATGCCAGAATGGGAGATATGTTTATTTCAAGAATTCCGGCAGATTTGATTCAAAAAGCAGCTACTGCCGAAACAAATGCCGATTCATACATTGCTGAATACAATATATATATGGGAAAACTTGTTGATGCAGATTTTAATACTCATTTCCCCGAAAACATGAAGCTCATTACACACTGGGGTTTGCGAGACGAACTGAAATCAAATTATAATAGAGAAAACGGAATTAAGAAACAGGAAATGATTTATAATGTAATGCTTAGGATTATTAATCAGGATATACCTTCTGAAATAATTAATTCTGATAACTATGAATGGAATCCGGAAACTAATAAAGTTTATAAGGATGGTAAAGAAACACAGATTGATAAAGAACCGGACACCAGATATTTTCATTTGCTGGAAAACTTTAAAGCACAATCTGCAATGGATGCATACAATCCTGTATATCCAAGCTATATAGAAAGGGCATACGACCGTAATATGGAACTAACTCAAAAAGAAATTGAAGATTTATTTGTATCCTTTATTACAGCTCCTGAAATTAAACAAGTAGCAGATTTAATAAAATCCCGTATTGGGAGAGACCTCAGACCATATGATATTTGGTACGATGGTTTTAAAGCGAGAACAAACATAAACGAAGATGCTCTTACCGAAATTACAAGTAACAAATACCCTAATCCTGAAGCTTTCGAAAACGACATCCCACGTATGTTGCAAACACTAGGATGGACAGACAAGAAAGCTGAAGACATTTCAAGCAAAATAATCGTTGATCCGGCACGAGGAGCGGGACATGCATGGGGTGCAGAGATGAAAGGAGAAAAAGCACACTTAAGAACACGAATACCAGAAACCGGCATGGATTATAAAGGATACAATATTGCTGTTCATGAGCTGGGGCACAATGTAGAGCAAACAATCACGCTTTACGATATCGATTATTATATGCTACATGGTGTACCAAATACCGCTTTTACCGAAGCTGTTGCATTTATGTTTCAAGCAAACGATTTAAAACTATTAGGTACCGAAAACAATATTGATAAAACTGAAAGTGATGCATTGGCTGCTCTTGATAATTGCTGGTCGGCATACGAAATCATGGGAGTTTCGCTTGTAGATATGTATGTATGGCAATGGATGTACGAAAATCCTGAAGCTACTCCGGCCCAGCTTAAAGATGCTGTAATAAATATTGCTACAGAAGTCTGGAATAATTATTATGCTCCCGTTTTTGGCATAGAAAACAGCCCAATACTTGCTATTTACTCTCATATGATTGCTTCACCTCTTTATCTGGCTAATTATCCAATCGGGCATTTAATTGAATTTCAAATTGAAGAATATATCGAAGATAAAAATTTTGCTGATGAAATTTCAAGAATGCTTCTGCAAGGTCAAATAATTCCGCAAGAATGGATGAAAGGGGCTGTTGGAACAATCATATCAGGCAAACCTACGCTTAATGCTGTAAATAAAGCTTTAGAAATAATTAAATAACAGTATAATTATCAGATTTATCACAGTAACTTACTTTATTTTAAATTTAAGCTTAGGTTTAAATGCTCAAACACATGATAATCAAATACAATACTCTTCAATTGGAATAGTTAACTCAGACTATACAAGATATATTGGAGCACCCCGACAAGGGATATTAAAACCCGATAGTAAAGGTAAAATAATAATATACTCTGAATATATTGATGGACTAAGTAAATTAGAGAATTTTGAATATATTATTGTCATTTATCATTTTCATGAGGTTAAATCATGGATTATAAGCGAAAATCCTCCAGGCTCAAAATATGAATTCGGCATATTTGCTACAAGGAGTCCGAAAAGACCAAACCCAATAGGGTTTTCTATTGTAAAGTTAGAAAAAATTGAAAATGGTGTTTTACATGTTTCAGGAATAGATATGTTTGACAAAACTCCGGTATTAGACATAAAACCATACTTACCTTCAATAGACTGCATAAAAAGCAAAATAAACTCTGAAACAGAAATGGAATACGGACATCATCATGATAATTTTATATACGATTCAATATATTTTAGATAAGATTATTAAAATATATTGATTGAATTTTTACTAATTAGTAATCTACAAATACTAAGCTTGCAATATTTGTTTAATTTTATAATATTCTTGCTTAAGCTTGTGTAATTCTACAAAACGAAGCATACTAATAAGTTCCAAATTATTATAAAATACTTTAAGAGCAGGAACACTCAAAACCAAATTCTGTGCTGCTATTTCAGGGTTGAGATTACAATCAATAACAAATAATTCCTCTTCCCAATTATCAATAATTGACTTTAGCTGTGGAAACAATGAATCGCAAACAGAGCATTTATCGTTTTTAAAATAAATAAATGACAACTTATCTCTTTTTACAACAAGCTTGTACTCATCTAAATTAGTGATTAATTTACTCATGTTTAAAAATTAAAGCAATAGCCTGAGCACTTATACCCTCTTCTCTTCCAACAAATCCCAATTTTTCAGTAGTAGTAACTTTAATATTTACTTGCTCTATTTCGATATTCATTTGTTTACTAAGGCAATTAATCATTTTAGGAATAAAAGGTGATAATTTTGGTTTTTGCAAACAAACAGTAGCATCAATATTAGCAATCTCGTATCCGGCATTCTTAATCATAAAAACACATTCTTTAAGTAGAATTATACTGCTTATTCCTTTGTACTTTGAATCATTGTCTGGAAAATGATAACCGATATCCCGCATTGCTGCAGCTCCAAATAATGCATCACATATTGCGTGAATTAACACATCTCCATCGGAATGAGCGACACAACCTTTATGGTATGGGATTTTTACGCCTCCTAAAACAAGTGGGATATTATCTGCAAGTTGATGTACATCGTAACCTATGCCTGTACGGAATTTCATAAATCCTAACTACCTTCTTCATTTAATCCCGCAATATCAAATGTCAATGTAAATCTGAGTGTATTTTGAAGTGGATGCTGTTGCGATGTAGGTATTAAATAAGCAAAGTCGAGACCAAAAACATTAAGTTTAAGCCCTGCACCCATAGAAAAATATTTACGATTACCTTTATACTGATGTTCGTTAAAATATCCGGCTCTTAATGCAAATACATTAGAATACCAATACTCTAAACCAATGCTCCACTGTATCTCTGCAAATTCCTCACGAAATACAGACGGTGAACCATCTTGTGCAAAAGGAGAATTTGTTCCGGGTGCATCAGTCCACGAACTAAACAGAGCTGCCGGTACAGAAATATTAGGATCTTTTCCATAATCAATTACATAATTTCCATTGTCATCGTAAACCCAACCTGCAGTATCTTTTCTATATACGGGGGGTGTAGGAACAAGTAGTTTATTCATATCTACTGTAAGCATCAATTTATTATATTCATCCAGTTCTAGCGAATAAGCTATTCCCATTCTAAAATTTGTAGGTAAGAAATATCTTAAATCGTTAGATGTATAAGACATCTTATTACCAATATTTGAAATATTTAAACCCCACATAAGATTAGAATTCATTCCGGCAAGTTTGATATTATCACTTTTATAGAAAAAAGCTACATCAGCAGCAACTGAATTACCGGGATGCGATTCAGCTCCGCTATTAGAGATTCCACCGGTAAGATTAGAATGAATATATCTTACCGCTACAGCACCACTAAATTTTTTACCTAATAATCTTGAATATGCAAAATCTATAGAAAACTCATTAGGTGTAAAGTCTCGAATTGTGCTACCTACAATATCGGTAAATGTGATACTACCCAGCGAAAAATAAGTTAAGGAAGCCGCTAGTGTGTTTTCGGCGTCTAATTTATAGTAACCTACAATATGTCCTATATTCATATCCGGTACTAGTTGTCTTAACCAGGGAGTATAAGATATTGCCACTCCCATTTCGTTCTCACAAAACATATATTTTGATGGATTCCAGTGCATTGAATTAACATCGGGACTAGTTGCGGCTCCAGCATCACCCATACCTCCGGCTCTAGAATCGGGAGCAATCATCAAAAATGGGACTGCAGTAGTTATTGTGTTTGGTGCACTTCTACCGATAGGATCATCCTTAAAAATCTCATTAGGGTTTTCGCTTTGTGCAAATGACTGATATACTAAGCTTAAAGCTAGAACAAAAACAAAAATTACTTTATTCATATTATTATTAATCTTAAACAAATATAAACAATTAACGATAGTTGGTAACAAATATTTTGTAGCACAAAAATATAAATTAGTTTAATATAACAAGTTTTTCAAATTTATCTACTACATTTCCATTAGGAGCTCTTACTTTTAACCTGTACACATAAACACCTTTTGCTAATTTATCACCGTAATCATCAAGGGAATTCCAAGCTATGGGCTGGCTTCTAAAACCGTCAGAAACGACAACAGCTTCAAGAGATTTTACTAGCTTCCCTGAAACTGTAAATACCTGAATCAGTACATCGAGAGGATTGTTTGGTTGATTATGTTCGAAATAAAATTCGGTATTAGTAGAAAAGGGATTAGGATAATTAAACACATGATCAATTACTAACTCACTGCTACTGGCAACAATAAATTCTGTATTAGCTTCTGATGAATTATTCAGTACGTCCCAAACTTTGAGTTTAAGAGTGTGAGGACCAAGTGGCAAAGAATTAAACGGATAATTAATTAACCCTCTGGTGTAGTCATCGAGTTCTGATTCATAATACTCATTTAAAATTATTGTATTACTTGTATTTTCGTCAAGAACTGCCGTAATATCGTGTCCAATCCCACTTCCAACGGTGTTTATACCTGAACTATCACTTACAAAAGCAAAAATATTGGGATTTTCATCTGTAATACCACCTATCACAAAATCTTCGTTATTCATATAAAGTTCTATTTCAGGACCATCGTTTTCAGTAATTAAGTCGTCGGCAGATCCTCCAATTACAATACCATTATAAAACCCATGAGCATCCTGGTTATCTTTCATAGCATAATAGCTAATTTTTCCATAATCATAAAAATAAGCAATATCAACAGGCACAATAAATTGAAAACTAAATTCACCATTTGTGATACTAGCTTTTCCCTTAAACAAAATATTATTTTGAAGAGTATAGTCTAATGGCTCTTTTCCATCGTTGCTTCGTGTTTGAAAATCCATTCTTTTATCGTAAACTGTGGGGAATAAAACGCCATTAAAATTATCCATAATACTTCCATATTGGTTGGCTACATAGCCCGAAACTGTAACCAAGCTTTGTGCTGAGACAGTATCTGTAAATACATTAGCGTCAATTCCGTTTATGGTTGTAGTAACAATATTATACTGAGGTATTGCAGGTATAAGAGCAGGATCACCAAGTAAAGCAAAGTTTCTTTTATTTCCGTCATTAGGCAAATTGTTTTTAGCATGCATTATTGTATATCCTAATGGATATGCTTGTAAATTTTCGTCTTTTTCAAAAATATGATTATAGAATCTTTTATTTAATTCATAATTACTTTGAGCATGTACTAATCTAGTTGTTGAAAAAAGAGCAATTCCACCACCATTTTCATTAAGCAAAATTTGCTCTCCTGCTGAAACAATTTCATAATCATCAAATCTAGAGAACTCACAAGTGGCAGTAACAAATATTGCAAGTCTATCGTTGTTATTCCATGAATTTATTTGACTTAAGTCAACAACAACTTCATGAGCAAGAGTTTTTGTATTTCCATGACCTGTATAATTTACAATAAGAGCTCCTCTTTTTACTTGGTTATCAATCAACTCGTTAACTTCGGGATATCTGGCTCCCTGCACAGTTTGAATTTGTTCGTAAGCATCAAGGAATAATTTATTTACATTATATACTGGATAATTTTCTTCTACTTGTTTAGCTAATTTATTAGTTTGCTCTTGATGAGTAACAAAATCTTCGGCATCATCACCAATAAAACACACGACATTTCGCCAATTTCCGTAATGCATTTGCTCATAATAATCAGTAATTTTATTTAATACAATTTGAGCTTCGTTTGCAGATTTCACAGTAAGCCTACCTACACCCATGTCTAAATCTTCGGTACCATCCACCACTCCTTCGCCATCATCTAGTAATACATAATAATCGTCGCACACAAAAGAACCACTTGGTAAAAATGATTGCAAAGCCTGATATGTAGGTACAAAATTTCCGTGAGTACCTGGAGTAGCCTTATTATCAAAACTACCATTACCAAATAATAATAAGCTTTCGGGTATTTCTGAATTAGACGAAGCTCTATCATAAAACATTTTAACAAAATTCCTTATAGCAGTAATATCTGTTGTGCCACTCGAAAATTCATTATATATATCTTGCGGAGTTACCACAATTACATCAAGTCCTCTATAATTTTCATGCAAAGTAGCAAGTTGTTGAGCATAAGTTTTAAATCCGCTGTAGCTTACTATTATTAAATCGGGATTATTTAAGGCATGCAAGTTTTGGTTATTTATTAATCCTGTCCCCACTCCCGTAACATCAGGAGAAGGGAAACTCCCATCTTTATTAAATATAACATACTCTTTAAGCTCAGAAGCTTCGTCAATAAATACTGTATTATCTCCACTTACCGATGTACTAATAATACCAGCTTCAACAGGATTTGTTATATCTAAAACAACATAATTATTACCGGCATTCTGAATAGTAAATTGAGCTACATTTAAACTATCAACAATTCTTGTATCTCTAAAAAGCATAAAATCGCCATTCATTTTTAGCTCTCTCCTCACATTTGTTCTTACAAAATTCAACCATCCTTCGCTATCGCTTGCAGTTTTATTATAAGTAATTTGAATATTAAGATCATCTCCTGTCGTTTGAAAATTGAATGTTTGTGTTTTATCTTTTGCATAAGGAGCAGAATATTGTCCTGTAATATACGGAATATTAATACTACCAAGACTTAATCCATTACACTTAACATCGAAACTACTATTGTTAGAGCTTCGAGCAGCCACATTAATATCAATACTTATTGGCTCTTCTAAAATTCTATTAGGAAACCTTTGATTAAATGAATGAGTGGTATAATAATCGAAATGCTTCCAATACCATGTTCTACCCATGTGAGCGACATTAACACTATCTACCTCACTAACCAAATAATCATCAAAACTATTAACAAATACATTTGGTCCTGATGAAGGAGGAATTTGCTGAGCTTGTTTTAAGCTTCCTCTATCGCTAACAAAATAATAGGCTTTATCGGAATAATAATGTTTTTCGTGCCGAACAGTACTATTTAGATTTGGATAATAATAGTTATCAGCACCTTCTGCGTAAAATAATAAATAATCTCCTTGATTAAAAATACCATCATTGTTCTGATCCATTAAGAAACACGGTCTTTCAGGTAAATCATCATAAAAATGTTCATTGCTATTTTGAGGTAATAATCCACCAAAACCAAAAATCCCAATATTCGACACATCAGTAAATCCCATATCGATTATTTGCTGATAAGTGAATTTATATATACCGGAATTGCTCACAGCGAATTTAAACCATTTACCTTGCGACAATATTGAGCTTGATGCAAACTGATGTGTTTTATTTAAGTTTTTAGTATTGCTAAGCGAAATTTCCACTTCGAAATACGTAAGCTGCTCTATTTCACCTGTTTCGGGGTTTTTTCTTAAAGGTATTAACTCAAAATTCAAAAAATATTCTTTCCGTGCAGTACTAACATAAGTCTCAATTGAAGGGTTTTCTCCAATCTCATCTAAAAATTTTACACCCTTCAATTTATTCTTATCAACAATTTTCCATTTAGCGTTAACAATTTTTAAATCTGAAACAGTTTTTTTTGTGTTAATTTTCTCTTTATGAAAATAAATTGGAAGATTATTTTGATTTGAACCATGAAAATTTTCAAAAATTAAAACATTTTGCCTATCATTTTCGCTATAATACCATGTAATATTATCAATTAAAGCAATACTATCAGAGACATTTATATTCTGCGATTTTACGTCGCTCATATAACTTTTGCCAAAGATTGCTATAATTATTATTAGAATTTTATATAATTTAACATTTACCCTCATTTGATTTTTTTTTAAAAAAGATTCAAAAGTTTTTTTCAAAAACGCTAAAAATATACTATTATTGTAATTGATATTTTATTTTAAACCAAAATATTTGTAATATTGCAAATTGTCGCTCAATACATAAAGGCATGATAAGACGTATACTTTTACTCAGTGTAATTACACTCGGAATAGCAAGCGGGATAAGTGCGCAAGATGCACATTTTTCTCAGTTTTACGCGAATCCACTACATCTGAATCCAGCATTTGCAGGTTCGGAACGATGCCCAAGAGTATCGCTTGGATATCGCAATCAGTGGCCGGCATTAGGTCCAACCTATGTTACTTATAGTGCTTCGTATGACCAACATGTTAACATTTTACAAGGTGGTGTTGGTTTACACTTTTTAAGTGATGTACAAGGTGATGGAACTATTACCTCAAACCAAATAAACGCAATGTACTCTTACACATTGCCTGTTGCAAGAAATTTTGCGATAGCAGCCGGATTTCAAGCTTCGTTTATAATGAAATCTATAAAGTGGGACTTTATTTTTCCTGATATGATACATCCATTATATGGACCAATTTATTCTACTCAGGAAGATGCAAATTTGGTAAACGACCATAGAAATTATTTTGACTTTTCGGTTGGATTAATTGGTTTTAGCGAGAGTACCTTTTTTGGTATTGCAGTACATCACCTAACCGAACCCTCAGAATCATTTTTAAGAGGAAGTGATGCTGTATTGCCAAGAAAATATACTGTGCACTTTGGTACAGATATACCTATTAATCATAAGAGCTTTAAAAGAGGAGAGTTATCTATTGCACCACAGTTACTTTTCCACCAACAAGGACAATTTCAACAGTTTAATTGGGGATTATATGTTAATAGAAAATCTATAGTTGCAGGATTTTGGTTACGTCAAAATTTCAATTTTCAATACGACTCATTTATTATGTTAGTCGGTTTTAGACAAGATAATATTAGATTCGCATATAGTTATGATATGACTGTATCCAGATTAAGAAATTCAACATACGGTGCTCATGAGGTATCTTTTGCTTACGTATTTGGTTGTCGTGCACCAAAAAATAAGTTAAAGATAATATCATGCCCATCTTTTTAGTTATATATAAAGTATAAATATCATAAATTATTAAGATATGAAACCTAAGTTGCTACATTTAACTTTACTTCTGGCTGGATTATTAGCCATGTCTTCTTGTAAAAGAGAAGCTTCAAATACAACCGGTTGGAATTATAATGACCCAAAGTTTGGAGGATTTCAAAATCATCCGGGTTATGAGCAAGAAACAGGTCCTGGACTTGTCTTTATCGAAGGAGGGACTTTTGCTATGGGGCGTGTTGAACAAGATGTATTATACGACTGGAATAATGCTCCAAAAAGGATAAGTGTTTCTTCATTCTATATGGACGAAACTGAAATTAGGAATATTGATTACAGAGAATATTTGTATTGGCTACGTCATGTATATTCTATTGATTATAATTTTTTATACAGACAAGCTCTTCCCGACACATTAGTTTGGCGAGAAAGAATGGCATACAACGAACCAATGGTAGAACTTTATTTACGACACCCTGCATATGAAGAATATCCGGTTGTTGGTGTAAGCTGGGTACAAGCTTCCAAATATTGTGAATGGAGAACAGATCGCGTAAATGAATTAATTTTAGTTCGTGAAGGTATTATTGATGATTATAGAGCTCCATTAGACGGTGCAATAAACAATTTTAATACTGATGTTTATTTAGTTTACCCAACTGCATCACCAGTAATTAATGCTGCTGTTGGAGAATCAGACCGCGACGGACTTGTTGAGGATTTATACAATCCCGATCCGCAAGCAAAAAGAGTGAAAAATCGGAGACCAATTCAAATTGAAGATGGTATTTTTCTTCCTCGCTATCGACTCCCAACCGAAGCAGAATGGGAGTATGCTGCTCTAGCTCATATCGGAAATCATTACAGAGAACGTATATATAACCGCAGATTATATCCATGGGATGGACATTATATAAGAAAAGACCCTAGCAGTAAAGAACAAGGACAAATTCTAGCTAATACTGTTAGAGGACGTGGCGACTATATGGGTGTTGCAGGTGCACTAAACGATAAAGCAGATATTACAGCACCTGTACGCAGTTACTGGCCCAATGAATATGGTTTATATTGTATGGCAGGTAATGTAAACGAATGGGTTATGGATGTATATCGTGATATGACATTTGGTGATATGGAAGAATTCAGACCTTATAGAGGTAATGTATTTACTCAGTATGAAATAGCAATCGATCCTAATGATGGAATGATAGAACTTACACGTGAAGCAGAAAATTATTTTGAATATAGTGGTAAAATACTACGTAAACCTGTAAATGATGAACATTGTTTTAATAGAGAAAACTATACTACTGCCGATAATATAAATTATCTAGATGGTGATTTAGAGTCTCTAATTCCTGGACAAACTTCTGATGGTTGGAATTCAGATGGTAATTTCACACACCAAACGTCTAATGATACTGCTAAACTTAAAATTGATTTGACTATCTTTCCAGACAATTCTGTATTTTCAGATAATACAGTATTATTACCTAATAATATTGAAATTAATCTAAAAGAAAAAACATACAATCTTCCTGAAGATCATACAATATTAGAATCAGGTGAAATTCAACTACAAGATGGAACAATAATTTCACAAGGAGGCGTAATAAGTCTAACAGACGGGACAGTAATTTACCCTGATAAAATATTTAATACTACCGACAAAATGTATGACGACGGTACTTGGGGCGAAGGCACTTGGGGTGATGGAATATACGATCCAGATAATCCAAAAGAAAATAAAGGAGAAGGAATGAAATCTTTAATAACAGACAGGAGTCGTGTTTTTAAAGGAGGTTCATGGAAGGATAGAGCTTATTGGCTAGTTCCAGGAACAAGAAGATTCTTAGATGAAAAAATGGGTCGTTCAGACCTTGGCTTCAGATGTGCAATGACAAGAGTTGGTGCTCCTGTCCAAAGCGAATAAATATTACTGTTTTTGCCCCTATATTGGGGCTTTTTTTTAATACAATAATGACTAACATTGAACAATTATATAATTTGTTTATTGATTCCGCAGGAGTTTGTACGGACAGCAGACGCGTTACAAAAAATACATTATTCTTCGCTCTAAAAGGAGAGAACTTCGACGGAAATAGTCATGCAATTGATGCTCTTGAAAAAGGTTGTAAATATGCAATAGTTGACGATAAAAATCTAAAGAACACTAATTCTTGTATTCTAGTAGATGATGTATTAAAAACACTTCAACAATTAGCTCATCATCATAGGAAAAAATTAAATATACCTATAATAGCTATAACAGGGACAAATGGAAAAACCACTACAAAAGAATTAGTAGCTACCATTCTTGCTCAGAAATATAGAGTAGCTGCCACAAAAGGGAATCTCAATAATCATATTGGTGTTCCTTTAACTTTACTTAGAATGAACAATACCATTGATTATGGAATTGTAGAATTAGGCGCTAGTAGCCTTGGCGAAATTGCCGAACTTTGCAAAATATGTGCTCCAAATTATGGACTAATAACAAATATTGGCAAAGCTCATCTTAAAGGTTTTGGCTCTTTAGAGAATATCCAAAATGCCAAAGCTGAATTATATGAGTATCTAGAATCTACAAAAGGTGTTGTTTTTTTAAACAAAGACAACAAAACTCTAAAAAAGATGATTGGTTCGTATTCTTACATTGATTATGGCACTACCCCCGACTGTTACTGTTACGGCAATATCTTACATAAAGAGATGTATGTTGGTATTAATTGGTCATGTCAAAACAATTCTGGAAGTGCTTATTCAAACCTTATTGGAGATTATAATTTTGAAAATATATTAGCCGCTGTTACAATCGCAAACCATTTTAACATTGCCCCCTCAATAATCGATAAAACTCTTGATACATATTTACCACGCAACAATAGATCACAACTTGTACGCGGGATGCGAAATATTTTAATTATGGATTTGTACAATGCAAACCCAACAAGTATGGAAGCTGCTATTGTAACATTCAATAAAAACTCTGACGCAAAAAAAGCTCTAGTACTGGGTGATATGCTTGAATTAGGTGCAGATAGTGAATATGAGCATGAAAAAATACTAAAACTAATTAATGATTCTGGTTACGAAGAAGTTTTTTTGGTGGGAAATATCTTTGCAAAATTTAAAGAAAAATACCCATTCATTTATTTTAATACAGCTAAAGAGCTTTCACAATATTTTTTAAAACACCCTTTGTGTGGAAAAACTATATTAATAAAAGGTTCAAGAGGAATACAACTAGAGAAATGCACAGATTTCCTTTAAATTTTTCAGAGTTTTCTAAACTTTTTCTTATTTTTATCCAGTTTTTAATTCATACTAATTAAAATTACGAAAATGGAAAAGATTTTTACTGCTCTAAGCTTATTATTATTATTACCTGTTCTAGCTATATCGCAAACAGACCTCCCAAATATGGATTTTGAGAACTGGTACGAAAACCATTATAGTATAATTTATCCCGGTAATTTCTATTGGGAGCCCAATTCAGATGGTAACTGGAACACATGGGAAACAGGGAATTCTGCATCCGAAATCCCAAATGTTTTTCCAACAGAGCGCACAGAAGATGCAGTAAACGGGAGTTATGCTGTTAGAATGGAAACAAAAAGCATTTTTGGACAACCCGCAGCCGGTAATATTTTTACAGGTCACTTTATTGCAGACATGTTTAATTCACAAGCATTATTTGGAGTACCCTTTACCGGAACACCGGATGCCTTTAGAGGTTATTATAAATACACACCCGGAGATATTAGTGGTTCACCCGATACTTGTGCAATATACGCCATACTAAGCAAATGGAATGGTACCCAACGTGTTGAAATTGCAAAAGCAGAATTATATCAACATCAAACAGTAGCCGAATATACATATTTTGACTTAGAGTTTGAATATTTTAGTTCAGACATTCCTGATAGTATATCAATTGTACTAACATCAAGTAAACTAGGCGACCAATTCATTGGTGGAATTGGGAGTACATTATATGCTGATAATTTAAGCCTATTTTATGATTTTAGCCCGGTAGATAACAATAATCTTGAACCTGAAATAAAGATTTACTACAATAACTCTATATTAAGAGTTCAGAAGAACACTCCCGATATGGCAATTATTAATTTATATGATATTACAGGTAAAAAAGTATTTTCAACAAAGCTTAGTGATTATTTTTCAGAGATAAATCTTCCTTCATTACATTCGGGAATATACATTTGTTCGTTAAGAGAAAATAATCACAATACAATCACAAAAAAAATACTAATAAGGTAATTCATATGAATTAAATTGAAAATACCGTATATTATAATGAAAAAAGCTTTATTATATATAATAGTTTTATTTTTAGTCTCTCCGTGTTTTGCTCAAAGTTTTGCTATCGGACCAAGACTAGGAGTTAATATTGGTTCTCCTATTCCTTTCGGCAATATTCCGGATGATGCCAAGGGTAATCCAATAATAGGAAGAAATATTGGCATAGTTATAGAAACTGAGTTAAACGACTGGTACTCAATACAGTTTGAAGTTAGTATGATGCGAAAAGCATGCGATTTTTTTACACCACTTGATAGCGTTGAATACATTGATAGGATGCAACACCCCGCCTTTCCGGACATAGTTTTCGAGATCGAAACATTTTTTACTGGGGAAGCAAAAGGTGCATTTGACAATTATTATATTGAACAAAGCCTTATTCACAACTTTAAGCTTACAGAGAAACTTGATTTAGCATTAGGCGTTTTTTCGGCATGGTTACATCATAGTAATACTACAGCTACGGGTATAGGCAGAGTTGGCTTCGATCCTAGTATTATTGAGGAAACTCTTGATTATGCAAGCAATATGAGGACATGGGATTATGGTTTTAAAGCAGGATTGAGATATCAAATGCTTAAACATATAGAAATTGGATTTCGTGTGAGTTATGGATTAGAATCTGTATTTGTTGATAGTTTCACTCTATTTAAGCATCCGGTAAATAATACTTTTTTGGAAACAAGTGTATGTTATAAATTATTTCCTGCAAGTATAAACGCTGCACTTTTACAATCTAATTAATTAAAATAGTTTTCAATTTTAAAAATAGCCTCTGGTAGAGCAAAAACAACAACTTTATCTTGAGCTTTTATATGAGTATCTCCTGTAGCTATAAAGCTTTTATTACCTCTCACTACCCCACCAATAATTGCTCCTTTTGGGAAATCAACATTTTTAAGGATATCAGAAGTAATTATAGCATTGTTTTGAACGACAAATTCCATCACTTCGGCTTCTGAACCGGTAAGACATTTTATTGAAGCTACTTCTGCTTTCATTGTAAAGGTATAAATTCTACTTGCCGCACTAAGCTTCTTATTTATAATCGTATCAATACCCATTTGATTTGCCAAGTCGATATATTCCATGTTTTCAATTTCGGCAATAGTGCGCTTCACACCTGCGCGTTTAGCCATAATACATGATAAGATATTGGTTTCGGAATTACCCGTTACGGCAATAAAAGCATCCATCTTTTCAAGCCCTTCGTACTTGAGCATCTCAATATCACGACCATCTCCATTAATTACTAAAGTTTTACTTAACTCATTAGCTATTAATTCACTTTTATCGGTATCTATTTCGATAAGCTTAGCATTAAGATAGTTCTCGATGCTACGAGCTACCTTTTTACCAATACGGCTGGCACCTAAAATCATAACATTATGAATATCAAAATTTTCTTTACCAGAGTATTTAATTAAACTTTTTATTCCTGCAGGGTTCGTTATTATGTACACTAAATCATCTACTTGTAATACATCATTGCCTTTAGGGATTATGGTAACATCATTGCGAGATACAGCTACTGCCCTAAAATTAGTATTATTTATAACTTTTGCAGCTTCTCTAAGACTCATCCCTTTAATTGGAGCATTTTCTGATAATCTAATAACAAAAAGTGTTAATTTACCCCCCGAGAACTCAAAAATTTCGTTTGTTCCGGTTTGCTTTAATAAGCCAACAACTTCTCGTGCTGCAATATATTCGGGGAATATTAACCTATCTACACCTAATCCCAACATATATGGTTTATTTTTAGGCTCTATATATTCCATATTATCAACCCTGGCAACCGTCTTTTTTGCTCCGAGTTTTTTAGCAAATACCGAAGCAAGAATATTGATTTCTTCTGAAACTGTAACAGCAATAAATAAATCAGCTTTTCCTACACCAGCCTCTATTAGTGTACTTATTGATGAGCATGAACCTTTAATTGTCATCAAATCAAGCGAAGATTCAACATATTGTAATCCTCGCTCATCTGTATCAATCACAACAATATCATGATACTCCTTTATAAGCATTCGGGCAAGATATTTACCAACTTCGCCGGCACCGGCTATCACTATTTTCATGCAATTTTATTTTATCTAATTATTTTGCAATATTAATAATTTAAATTTCATTTTCGATAGAATGAATAAAAGCTCCTGATTCTTTAACATTGAATACATTATAACCTGCTAACAGTAATTGCTGAGTAATATTTTCAGCGTAATAATCGGCAACAGAACTATCAATTATTACACTATTAAAATTAAAACTTCCTAACAACTCATTGAACGAGACCCCCTTGTAGCCCGTAACTATTACATAATCTACATTCAGTTTTACTGATGGGTTTTTGGGATATTTGAGCTTATCCCCTACAAGTGCCAAACGCAAATTATGAAATCCGATTAAACCATTTTTTAGAAAAACATGAGGATTATTTATTGATATAATATTTCGTAAAATATAATCTGGATTCAAATGCTCAATAAATACAATTTTCTCCTCGTTAAGACCACGCCTCAGATGATACTTTGCAAATGTTTTATTCTTTCCGTCAGAAAGATTACTATTAACACCTGTTACAATAATATTATCACGTGCATCAATAAAGTTGATTACCGAAGTATTGCGTATATTATAAACAACAATATCGCGTTGATTAATACTTTCAATTTTATTTATCAATGCGTTACCCATGAAACAGATCAAACAAAACAAAGCAGGTATAAATAATTTATTTTTTCGATACTCAAGGATAAAAACAACTAATAGTATGATTGCTATAAGTAAAACAAATTGAAACCTATCAATATAAATTGTACTTGCACTCCACGGTAAACTCTCGATAAAAGAAACACCGGAATTCATTAAATAAATTATAAAATTAAAAATCTTGCCCACAAATACCGACAAAAACCCAATTGGAGAAACCACGATTAATAGTATAGCAGAATAAATAGCAATACTGACCAAAGGAATTAATAAAATATTTGTAAGAATAAAATAATTAGAAAACTGATTAAAGTAATAAATAGTTAGAGGCAAGGTACCAATTTGGGCAGCAACCGAAACAGCAACAAGAGACCATAATTTATCGAGAATTTTATTTGAAACAGTTATTAAACTATAAATTCTAGGATAGAAAAAAACTATAGACCCAACAGCAGCATAAGATAGTTGAAAACCAATTTCAGTAATTGCAAACGGGTTGATAATCAAACTAATAAGTGCAGAAGTTGATAGTATATTTAAAAAACCTGGATTACGTTTCATAACTTTACCTATTGCAAATAAAGAGAACATTAAGGATGCCCTTGTAACAGATGGAGACAATCCGGTAATCAAAGCATAAAACCATATTAGAAGAATTACCAATACAGTTTTTATCAACAAATGCTTTTTCTTTTTGAGGAAACCCAGTAGGCTATTAATTACCAAAAATACTATTCCAACATGTAAACCCGATACCGCCAAGACATGCATCCCGCCACTAATTGAATAAGACTGACGAACATTATCGCTTAAGCTAGATTTATTTCCTAAGCTTAAAGCGGTAGCTACAGCAAGTTCGTCGCCTTCTAATCCATTCTCACGATAAATATTGATTAAGCTATTTCTAATGTTTTGAGCAAATCGTTTTACATGAAATTTTTTATAAGTTTCGGTTTTTATCCATTCGTTACCGGTTAAATAATCGCTATATGAGATTAAATGCTGCCACAAATATTTTTCATAATCGAACTCATAAGGATTACCTGCATTTTCGTATTGTTGCAAATCGGGACTAAATATTATCTGATCGCCGGCTTTCAATTCGGCAGCCTCATCTGTTTTTTCTAAAAACAATTGTATAAAACCAGTAGTAGCATACCACTCGTTATTAGTCTCGTAAGCTTCTATGCTTATACGAGTTTGTACAGAGTTTTCTTTTAGTTTGGGTTCATTTTCTACAGTCCCTAATATTTTAGCTTCGCCTTTAATGCCAATATCAGAAGTTTTACCTTGCTGCACACTAATAATAAATCCAAAAACAAAAAATGCTAAATAAATAAATGCACCATAAAGCCATTGGTAATTCCAATACTTCCCTGCAAGAATATGAAAAACAACAATAATAAATACTAAGCTAAAAACAGTTGTGATAATTACATAATTATGAATTATTGGTTTAGTAATAAAATAAAAGACTATACCTAATACAAAAGGCAGGAGTATCCTAAAAATTGGATGCTGTTTTATATCCTCTAATACTTCCATTTATAGGATATATTAATAAAATTTTATTCGTTTAATGATTCAAATTTCTTAATCAAATCTTCATCTGACAAATAAATAATTTCTAACATCATTTTGGCATCATTTGCCAATTGGTGCTCTGGATAATCATTTATAAATTTATTATAATATTCAGCAGCTTTCTCAGTATTCTTTAAAAAATAATCATATATGTGTGCAGTATAATAAAGAGAGAAGCCATATCTAATAAAGTCTGGATAATCATTCTCAATTCGATTTAGGTAATTAATAGCATTATGAGGTTGACCAATATTTGCGGCAATTTCAGAAGCTCTTAATAAAAACTCTGGAGTGATACTATCTTGTTTAAAAGTATTTGCATAATAAACATATTTCCCTATTAATTCAATAGCTGTTGAAGTGTCGGTTTCTATATGATTAAACAATTCATCTTCGCATGTACTAATTTCTTCTCTAAGCTCAGTACTTGATACTTTTTCTGACACTTCTTCGGTTTGCGTATCAGTGCCCTTATTATTACAAGAGACGACAAAAAACACGATTACAATAAAACAATATATCTTCATTATACAACAGTTTTATAGAAACAAGAAACTTTACCTTTGGCTATTGCGTTTAATTTGGCTTTTATCAATCTTTTACGCAACAAAGCAATTTTATCAGTAAATAAAACACCTTCTAAATGGTCGTATTCGTGCTGTACAACTATTGCTTGAAAACCGACTAATTTTTCTGTTTTAAAATTCCAATTTTCGTCGTAATACTCCATTGTAACCTGAGCATATCTATTGACAAATTCATTAATACCAGGGATTGATAAACAACCCTCTTCGTAGGCTTCGGTTTCCTTACTGTGTTCAATAATTTTGGGATTAATAAATATTCGTTTGAAATCTTTCAATTCAGGAAAATCATTAGACATAGGGTTAGCATCAATAACATATAGCCTTATAGAAACTCCAACTTGCGGAGCTGCTAAACCCACACCATTAGCGTCGTACATAGTTTCAAACATATTATCAATCAACTCCTTTAAGTTGGGATAATCTTTATCAATTTCAACAGCCTTTTTTCTAAGTACAGGATGTCCTATTAAATATATTGGCAACTTCATTACTTGATATTAAGAATTAATAATTACTCAAAATTAACTATTTTTATTTGCATTTTCTATATAATCCATATACCCTTGCAAAATTAATACAGCACTAGTTTGATCGACAAGTTCCTTGTTTTGTCTTGCTTTCTTTTTCAATCCTCCCATCAACATTGCATCATGTGATAGTTTTGAAGTAAATCGCTCATCGTAATAAACAAAACTAATATTACTAAATACCTTTCTTAACCTATTAAATTGAGGCTTTATATATTTAACCGACTCCGATTCTGTATTGTTCAACTGCATTGGTAATCCTACAACAATAGTTTCAACATCATTTTTACTTAAATATTCTGCTAAATAAGCTTCTAAATCCTTAGTTTTCACAGTTGTAAGACCAGTTGCAATTATTCGCTCAACATCAGTAATTGCAATACCAGTTCGCTTCTGTCCAATATCAAGTGCCATTAATCTACTCATAATATAATACAAAGATACACATTTATTTATGTGGTTATAAAAATATTTTGTAAATTGTAGCCAAAATTTAATTGTAGTGTATTATGAAAAAAATTGTACTAATTTCATTGACTTTATTATTTTCATTCTTAATTACACAAGATAGATTATTTGCACAATCAATCGTAACAAACAACAGTTTAAGCATTCAAACAATTGTTGGTGACACATTAATTAACGGCTGCCTCGAAGCTATGAATATTACTGTTAATAATGGTGCTTATGGTTATTTTCACAACAATGGTGGCCCATTTCCGTTCGAGTCAGGCTTAATTATGGCATCCGGAAATATTTCTAATGCTCAAGGTCCAAATACCTCCGTTATGATGGGTAATACAACAGGGTCGGGAAGTGATCCAGATTTAGTTGCCATTGCTTCTGGAACAATAAATGATGCAAGTGTTGTTCAGTTCGACTTTATCCCTGCCAGTGACGAAGTGAGCTTCCGTTATATATTTGGTTCCGAAGAATTTCCAGAATATGCCAATACTAACTTTAATGATGTTTTTGGATTTTTCTTATCAGGTCCGGGCATTAATGGTCCATATAGTAATAATGCTATTAATATCGCTATATTACCAAATGGGTCTCCTGTAACAATCAACAATATACATAATGATGGTTATTATACAGCTTATCCAAGTTCTAGTTCTACTTCGGCTGGTTCATATAATGGAGCTGTTCAGTATGATGGTAACTCAATTGTACTAACAGCCACAGCTACCGTTATCCCCTGCGAAACCTATCATATTAAACTAGCAGTTGGAGATAGAGGAGATTCATCATATGACTCCGGAGTTTTTATCGAAGCCGGAAGTTTTGTTTCAGGTTCTGATATAGAGGGGTTTAACAACAGCCAATATGGTGGCGAAAATGATTTGTGGGAAGGTTGTACAAACTACTATGTAATCTGCCGTGTTGCAGGAGCCGATACTTCAGAACCGGTAGTTATTGATGTAAACTATTCAAACGCCTCTACTGCAACTGAGAATGTTGATGTTACAGACTTTCCTTCGCAGGCAATAATTGAAGCCGGACAAACCTGTGATACAATCTATTATTCTGCTTTTAATGATGATTTGGAAGAAGGAAATGAAACTATTGTTTTAGAATTTTCTACATCATGCCCTTGCGGAAATCAGTCATCAGTAATTGCTGATACTATTTGGATATACGATGCTCAGCTAATAAAAGGTGGAATACAAAACATACAAACCGATTATTGTGGAGAAGATCCGCCCGGACAATTAACTTTGCATGCAAATTGTAGCTTAGATACTTCTCAAACATCAAACGTATATTATAATTGGAGTACAGGCGAAACAGGAAATACAATTACTATTGATACAGAACCAGGTGCTACAACATATTATGTTACTATGGAAGATGATTGCGGAAACGAAGTTTACGATTCGGTAACAATTACAGTTTCGAGTATGCAAAATACTACAAACTCATCAACCCCAGTTTCGTGTCATAATCATTGTGATGGCACATATACAATGGAAATGATAAATGATTTTCAACCTTTTACATATACTTATGTACACTCATGGTACATCTATTTCCCCGATAGTATCCATACGCAGTCATCGAATACATTTACAAATCTTTGCCCCGGCACATATTTAGTAACTGTTACAGATGATATTGGATGCCGAATAACTCATAGTTTTACTATTGATAATCCTCCGCCAATTAATCACTCTTTAGGTATATTAGAATCTGATATGGAATTCTGTGTGGATCCTGGAACGGTTACATTAACAGCACAAGCTAATCAAGATGCAAATTTCTTGTGGTTTAACGGCACAACAAACAATACTGTAAGCTTTACACCTGCTCAAGGTGTAAACGAATATTGGGTAGAAATATCAGATGCATGTCAAAACACTTTCCAAGATGCAATCACTATTTCCCTTTCAAATTTAAGTGCTTATGCTTCGAGTAGCCCTGACGATGGCACATGTAGTGGACAAGCATGGGCAAACGCTAATGGAGGAATACCACCGTATAGCTTCTATTGGCCAGGAATAAACGAATTTGGCACTCCACAAAACGAATTGTGCGCTGGGCAATATGTTGTTAATATTACGGATGCAATTGGCTGTAGCCAAACACGTGAGGTAATTGTTGATCTTGATACCGGAATTGACGAGTTTTCCGATTTGGGTATTAATGTTTATCCTAATCCATCAGATGGTACAATTAAGGTACTTTATAAACATCCCGAATATCAAGAAGCTTTTATTAATATTGTTGATGTTACAGGCAAAACAATTATTAATAGAAACATTAATAATAATGATATTCTATCAATTGAAAATATTAATCCCGGAGCTTACGTATTAAATATTGTTAATAAATCAAATAAAACCATCTTTACTGAAAAAGTTATTATTATCGAATAGATACTTATTATTTTGAAGCCTTTCACTTGTATTATTTTTATGTAAGTTTAGAAAGGCTTATTTTTTATTACGTATCTTTGTCAACTAAATCTTAATTAGATTAATTATGAATAAGGAAATTAAATTTAGCTTAGTATATAGAGACATGTGGCAATCCAGTGGAAAGTATGTACCACGTTTAGATCAACTAAAAAAGATTGCTCCGGTAATTATTGACATGGGTTGTTTCTCCAGAATCGAAACTAATGGTGGAGCCTTTGAGCAAGTTAATTTATTATATGGCGAAAACCCAAATAAAGTTGTAAGAGAATGGACAAAACCCTTTAATGAGGCAGGTATTGAGACACATATGCTAGAAAGAGCCTTAAACGGGATAAGGATGTTCCCTGTTGCAGCAGATCTAAGGCAGCTCATGTTTAAAGTAAAAAAAGCACAAGGAGTTGATATTGCCCGTTCGTTTTGTGGCTTAAACGACCATAGGAATTTAGAACTATCGATAAAATACGCCAAAGAAGTAGGCATGAAAAGCCAGGCTACTCTAAGTATCACTCATAGCGACATCCACACAGTAGAATACTTTATGAATGTAGTGGATAAAGCTATTGAATATGGAGCCGACGAAATTTGTTTAAAGGACATGGCAGGAGTTGGCAGACCACATACACTTGGTAAATTAGTAAAAGAAATAAAAACTAAATATCCCGATATCATTGTACAATATCACGGACATAGCGGACCTGGATTTGCTGTAGCATCAATGTTAGAAGTTGCTAAAGCCGGAGTAGATTATATTGATACAGCTATGGAGCCATTAGCATGGGGTACAGTACATCCTGATATTATTACAATACAAGCTATGCTTAAAGATGCTGGTTTTAAAGTTCCAGATATTAACATGAAAGCTTATATGTATGCTAGAGCACTTAATCAAGAGTTTATTGATGACTTTCTTGGGTATTGGATTAATCCTAAAAACAGATACTTATCTTCATTATTAGTAGGTTGTGGGCTTCCCGGGGGAATGATGGGTAGCATGATGGCAGACCTTGAAGGCGTTCATCAAGGAATTAATCAAACTCTTAAAAATGCTGGCAAACAAACTTTAGACCTCGATGAATTATTAGTAATGCTTTTCGAAGAAGTACAATACGTATGGCCAAAACTTGGTTATCCCCCACTAGTAACTCCTTTTAGCCAATATGTTAAAAATGTTGCTTTGTTAAATATAATGCATATACTACAAGGTAAAGGAAGATGGCAAATGATAGACAAAAACACTTGGGATATGATTCTTGGTAAATCAGGAAAATTACCTGGACCTCTTGACAATGAAATAATCAAACTTGCCGAACAACAAAATCTTGATTTTTACAATGGTGTACCACAGGATGCATACCCCAACGTATTACCAAAATTTAGACAAGAAATGATAGACAATAATTGGGATTTTGGTAAAGATGATGAAGAACTATTTGAGTTTGCAATGCACGAACGCCAATATCGCGATTTTAAATCAGGTTTAGCAAAACAAAGGTTCGAAGAAGAGCTTAAAAAGTTTAAATCCTCGCCTTTGCAATCCGAAAAATCTTATCGTACCGAAATTGACAAAAATGCAACTCAAATTACAGCTCCATATATGGGTAGAATATATTTCGATATAAATTTGGAACGAGAAGCCCGAAACATAGAAAAGGATGATATTATTGAAGCAGGACAGCGAATTTGCTATCTCGAATCTCATTCTACGTATCACGAAATAATTGCCGAAAATGCAGGAAAAGTAAAAGAGATATTTTACGCACAAGGCGACTTTGTTGAGAAAGATGAGATTATTGCTCTACTTGAACCATTAAATGGTAAAACTTCTTAGGATATTTTAATATTGACTTATAAGTAAGCACCTATATACTTAAGTAAGTTCATTATTTTGTATAAACATTTCCGTTGTACTCTATTTCTGTACCTTTTACAATTAATATAGTTGGAATAGTATCGGTATGTTTATTATTACCAATTTCTATTTCGCAGCCACCGACAATACCATTACTTTTACACTCATTACCAACTGTAGGATCACATCTAAATGAAATTATATAATTATTTAATTGATGAAAAGTTAAAGAACAAGCACCTTCTGTTCCATTACATTTGCATGAGATATTATATGAACTGAACCACCTTTAATATCTTTACTATTGATTGCTCCCTCTAGGTTGGCATAAAATACCCAATGCTCTTCAATATTTTCTTTAATTCCTACTTCTTCATATTTTATATAATAATCTTCGGTAATAATAACACCTTGCTGCACTATTCTTGGATCAACATCCTTTTCGGATACTGGAGTGGTAGTAATTTTTATCTTTCCACTTTCAAATTTCTCAATTTCCATATCAAGGTATTTGCCATTTTCACCTATTGCTGTTATACATTCACTAAACAAAATCTTGTCGCTTACAACATCAATTTCTCTATTATTATTGCAAGAATGAAAACTTAAAACAATTAATACAATCGAAAAAAACACGATAATTGGGTTTTCGGAATCTTTCATTATATAATAATTTTTGATAAATATAAGCAATAATAATAATATGCAAGTTTATCGCTTAAATTTTCATAATTTAAATACAATCTAAACATAAAATTCATTTTCTATCCATAAAAGAGTTCTCTAAAACTACATATATTTTTAAACACATTTAAAACAGCATATTTTTTATAAATTTGTTTTTTCAAAAAATTAGAATAATTATTAGGACATGAGTGAATATAACTTTAAAGCATACCACGACATGGTATTGGGAAAAATAACCTCCCATAAAAATGTAATTAGTAATCCATCTCGTAAACGATTAATCGAAGACTCTGTTTCGTTTAAAGAATGTATTGTAGCAAAATCAGGCACATTAGCTACATGGACTCCGGTAATATCTACAGGCAGAAGCCCCAAAGACACAGTTATAGTAAAAAGACCACAAAGTCAGATTAATATTGACTGGAATTCTCCAAACAACTTACCGATTTACGAAGACGTATTTGATATGGTATTTGAAGATGCCGTAAATTATATTGAGGAGTGTCGCCGTGTATATATTACCGACAGAGTTATTGGTGCAGATTCCGGTTATGCCCTACCAGTAAAAATGATATGTAATAAAGCCCTTCCATCATTGTTTGCAGACAATATGTTTCGTCCGGTTCCTAAAGATATTAATAAAAGTTGCTTTGCCGAAAAACCATTCTTTCTTATAGCAATGCCTTATCATACCTTAGACAGGGATAAATATAAGTGGAAACTTCGTACACTACCTAATGGTGAAACTTCAAACATTATAGTAGCAATGGACTTCGACCGCAGAATTGGTTTAGTAATTGGTTCGGCATATCTGGGAAGCATAAAGAAACTTATGTTTACAGTAATGAACTATTATTTACCATTCGAGAATGTACTCCCACTTCACTGTTCGGCAAACGAAGGCAAAGACGGTAGCTCTGCTCTGATTTTGGGACTTTCAGGGACAGGCAAAACCACATTGTCAGCCGATCCTAATAGAGCATTATTGGGAGACGACGAACATGGCTGGAGCGAAAATGGTATTGCAAACTTCGAGAACGGTTGTTACGCTAAAATGATTGACATAAATAAAGATAAAGAACCCGACATTTATGATGCGGTAATGCATAAAGATGATTATTTAAATCATGGTTCTATTGTAGAAAATGCTATGATTTATCCTGACGGAGTTTTCGATTTTTTCGACGACAGGCTCACTCCTAATAGCAGAGCATCATATCCATTGTATTTTCTAAAAAACATAAAAGAATCATCAACAGCAGGACACCCAAATACAATATTATTTTTAACAGCTGATGCTTATGGAGTAATACCTCCAATTTCAAAACTTGATAAGAATCAAGCTATGCTTTGGTTTTTAATGGGTTACACATCTAAAGTTGCCGGCACCGAAACCGGAATTGTGGAACCTGTTGCAACCTTCTCACGCTTTTTCGGACAACCATTTATGCCAGGATTACCTAGTGTTTATGCAAGAATGTTGGGTGAAAAAATGGAAAAATTTAATACTTCGGTATATTTAATTAACACAGGCTGGTCAGGTGGAAAATATGGGATTGGCAAAAGAATTGATTTGAATTTAACCCGAAGCATGGTAAATGCAGCCTTAAATGGTAATTTAGAAAATGTTGAGTTTGTTTATGATAATTTATTCCACTTAAATATCCCAAAAACTTGCCCAAATGTACCCGATGAAATTCTCATGCCAATAAATACATGGAAAGATAAAACTGATTTTGAAAAAACAGCTAAAGACTTGGCAGCCCAATTTTCGGCTACTTTTGACAAATCGTATGGTAAAAACAATATCGCCCCTGATATTAAAAAGAATTGCCCCGGCAAATAAGAACTGTATTATGTCTTTTTATATTAAGCAGGTAAAATTTACCTGCTTTTCTTTTTCTTATCTTAACAATAATTGACTAACAAATAATTATATTTGCTAAAACGAAAAATAAACTTTACAATTATAAGATATACCATGGAAATAATTGATCGTGAAATAAGCTGGTTATACTTTAACAGTCGAGTACTTCAAGAGGCTGAATCTAAAGATGTTCCCTTACATGAAAGAATAAGATTTTTAGGAATTTTTTCTAATAATCTTGATGAATTTTACAGAGTTAGAGTTGCAACCATTACGAGAATGATTGAACTCAATAAAATAGACTATCCCGAAAAATCCACATATTACACAAAATTACTTCAGCAAATCAATGACATTTCATATAATCAACACGAAAAAATACGGAGCATATTTAGAAATATCCAAAAGGAACTCGAAGAACACAACATCTTTATAATTGATGAAACACAATTAAATACTGAACATAGCATATTTGTAAAACAACTATTCAACAACAGAATACGATCTAAGCTTTTCCCTTTAATGCTAAATAATCTAACAGCATTAGAATCTTTAAAAGACGGGTCAATTTACCTAGCTATTGTGCTAGAAAAATCTGATAATCCGGATGTTACCAACTACGCTATTATAGAAATCCCAACCAATTCATTTGAACGCTTCGTAATACTACCATCAAATAATGAATCTAAATTTATAATCCGACTTGATGATATTATCCGATATTGCTTAGACGACATTTTTAAAGTATTTGGATATAATAAATTTTCGGCTTATACTTTTAAAATTACAAGAGATGCAGAATTAGATATTGACGAAGACATATCAAAAAGTTTTATGGAATTACTTGCTGAGAGTGTAAAACAACGTGAAGCAGGTGTTCCGGTAAGGTTTATTTACGATAAAAATATGCCAGAATATTTGTTAGACAAACTAATAAAACAGTTTAATATTGGTCATAAAGATCATACAATGCAAGGCGGTAGATACCATAACACTAAAGATTTAATGAATTTTCCTATGCTTCTTGGCGAAAAGTTAACGTATCCACCTACTCCACCATTAAGCAATCGGAATATAATATCAGGTAAAAAAATATTTACTTCGATAAGGGAAAAAGATATTATGCTTCATTTTCCATATCAATCGTTTCAGTATATAATCGACTTATTAAGAGAAGCATCTATTGATCCTAAAGTCCGTTCCATAAAAATGACTCTTTATCGTATTGCTAACCCATCGAGTGTGGCAAATGCCTTAATTAATGCAGCCCGCAACGGTAAAAGCGTAACAGTATTTATGGAATTTCAGGCAAGATTCGACGAAGAAAACAATATATTTTGGTCAACAAAGCTACAAGAAGCTGGCGTTAGAATAATAAAAGCGATCCCCGGATTTAAAGTACATGCCAAACTCATCCTTATTCGCAGAAAAGAGAATGGGTTAAATCGCTATTATACTAACATTTCTACAGGCAACTATAATGAACAAACTGCAAAAATATACTGCGACGACAGTTTACTTACTACAGACCCAAGAATAACCGACGATGTTCATAAAATATTTTATCTATTCGAGAAATCATACAGGTTAATGAGATTTAGCCATCTTATTGTAAGCCCTTTTAAGACACGGAATTACTTTATAAAACTACTTAACAACGAAATTGCAAACGCTAAAGCCGGTAACGATGCTTGGGCAATAATTAAAATGAATAGTTTGGCCGACCAAAAACTAGCAAAAAGAATAATTAAAGCAGCAAAGAATGGAGTTAAAATTTATTTAATTGTTAGGGGGATAAACATACTAATACCAGACAAAAATCCTAATATTCAAGCAATCAGTATTGTAGATAAGTTTTTAGAACATTCAAGAATTTTTGTTTTTTGCAACAACGGCAATCGCAAGTTTTATATAGGCTCTGCCGACTGGATGACAAGAAACTTAGACAATAGAATAGAAGTTACAACACCTATATATGAAAAAGATATTCAAGATGAACTTTTTGAGATGCTCAATATTCAACTTAATGACAACACAAAAGCAAGACTTTGGAAAAGCAAAAGTTTAAATGAATATAAAGTTTCTGATAAAGAACCAATAAGATCACAAGTTGATATTTACAACTATTTAAAATCTAAACACAATATTTACGAATAATGATATTTGCAACAGTTGACATAGGGTCTAATGCAGGAAGACTACTAATATCTAATGTTTACCAAAGAAACGACAGTATTCTGGCAGGTAAAATTTCATTAGTAAGGGTTCCACTTAGGCTCGGAATGGATGTATTTGAGAAAGGGTATATTTCTGAACAAAAACAAGACTCTTTAATTAAAACTTTTAAAGCTTACAATTTAATACGTGAGATATACCAACCTGTAGATTATATTGCTTGTGCTACAGCCGCAATGCGAGAAGCAACCAACAAAGAAGAAGTACTAAAACGGATAGAAAACGAAACAGGTAATACTTTACAAATTATAGATGGAATTCAAGAAGCTAACATAATAAGTAAAGCTAATAATATAAACATTAATAAAAGATATTCAACAACCTTATATATAGACGTTGGAGGCGGTAGCACAGAGTGTTCGGTTTTTTTTGAAGATAAATTCGTTGCTTCAGATTCATTTTCGATTGGTACTATAAGATTGCTTTTCGATAAGGTAGATAAAAACGAATGGGACAGAATGAAATTATGGCTAAAAGAATTTATTACTCAAGGCAACGAAGTTAACTGTATTTGTGCCGGTGGTAATATCAGCAAGCTTGTAAAACTATTTGGTAATTACGACAATACCATTGATCGTTCGCAACTAAAAAACGCCATTAAACAACTTGAGCAATACACTTTAAAAGAACGTATGCATAATTTTAATCTACGGCTTGACAGAGCTGATGTAATTGCACCTGCTGCATATATTTATAGAAAGATAATGAAATGGTCGAAAGTAAATAGTTTAATTGCCCCAAGAATTGGTTTAGCAGATGGTTTAGCAATTGAATTATTTAAAAAACGCAGTGTTTAAGCTTACTATGCTTTAATCAATTCATTTTTTATCTCTTCTAAAAAACCTTTAATTATTTTGGATTTGGGGTTATTCTTAATCGCTTGTATATGAAAATCGATAATAATTAGCCCTCGTTCTATATCGGTAAGTGGTTTAAAATGCTCGGGTTTTGCTGTAATTGCATTCTTTTCATAATAATCATCAACTATATTTCTCCCTATAATTAATCCATTTTGCGAGGGATGTACAAAACAAACAATATTATGATGATCTTCTGTAGCAAATGCAATAGAAGCAGTTATCTCATCAAAGTAAGCCAACAAAACTAAATTCGGAGTATTGATTAATCTAACAGAAATATTATTTTTTTCACATAAATACTCATACACTAATCCTAACATAAAAACAAAAACCTGCTTAGTGTCAAGAAAACTACTAAACAACAAGCTATTAGTACTTATAGTGTCAACAGATTTAAAATTATTTTTAACAAAAATATGATAATTAATTATTTTGAGTTTTTCGATAGCTGTAAAATTATTATTCAAATCTAACCATATCTCCTTATTCAATAATTCTATTCTTTGTTTAATATCAAGAAAATCATCATGCATTAAAACTGTTTTTTCAATAATAGTAATTAAATCCAAGATATCCCGATTAGGGTTTTGTTTCCATTTTTTAATATTATTAGCACTATCCTTAATTTGAATTTGCTCAAGTAAATACTGAATTCGGTCTTGATATTCAATATTTGAATTATATACCCATGATTCTTCGAGAAAAGGAACAAATTGATTTCCCTTTTCAATAATTATTTTAGAAACATCTTTAAACACTTTTGGGTCAGGGTCGTCAACAAGTTTTATTATTGCTTGAATTTCTGATTTATCCATATTATTCATTTTCTTCGATTCTAGTAACCTGATTAACACCTTTAATTCGGATAATTTTACTAATTAATTGATCCAAATCGTCTCTATCTCTAACAAAGAGCTGAATGTCACCATAAAATATTTCATCGTTAGTATTAAAGCTTACAGATTTCATATTAACATTAGCCTCGGCAGAAATAATATTTGTTATATTATTAACCATACCAATTCTATCGATTCCCTCAATTTTTATTCTAGCTAAAAATGACAACAACTTATGTGTTTGCCACATAACAGTAACAATTCTATCACCCTGTTTTGCCATTAAATCTATTGCATGTGGGCATGTTTTTTTGTGAATAATTACCGAATTGTTTGTATTAATAAAGCCCATAACATCATCTCCGGGTATCGGATTACAGCATGTAGCGAGAGTATAATTACTCTCATATTCATTTTCTTCGAGCACATAAGCCTTTCTTTTATCTATTGATTTTTGCTCATGTGGTTTAGATTTTTTAAATGATAATCTCCAAAAATTACTCAATGTACCACGTTTTTTGCGAGGCAATTGTTTTTCGATATCGTCGAGCTGGATTACTCCATAACCAATGCGTCTGTAAAATTCTTCTTTATTAATTGAGTCATATTGCACTCGTAATTGTTTAAATGTTTTATGGTCTAAAGGATATTTCATTTCCTTTATTTTATCGATAAACATTTTTTGTCCTTTTTCGATATTATGTCTTCGCTTATCCTTTAGGGCATTTTTGATTTTAGATTTAGCACGTGATGTAACTGCAAAATGCAACCACTCACGTTTAGGTTCACTTTGTTCAGAAGTAATAATTTCTACCTGGTCTCCACTTTTTAGTTCTTGCGAAAGTGGTCGTAGTTGGTGATTAACTTTTGCAGCAATAGCATGGTTACCTACTTCTGTATGAATTTCGTAAGCAAAATCGATAGCCGAAGCACCATTTGGCATTCGGACAAGTTTACCTTTGGGTGTAAATACATAAATCTCTGATGCAAATAAATTCATTTTAAACTCATCAAGAAAATCTAATGCATCATTTGTAGAACTTTTTAAATGATCTTTTACTGTTTCTAACCAATTATCAAGTTGGCTTTCTGAATTATCGTGGTTTTTATATCTCCAGTGAGCAGCATAACCCCTTTCTGCAATTTCATCCATTCTTTCAGAACGGATTTGCACTTCTACCCATCTACCCTCGGGCCCCATTACTGTAACATGAAGAGCTTCGTAACCATTAGCTTTTGGTTTGGTGACCCAATCTCTAATACGGTTTTCGTTTGGTTGATATATGTCGGTAATAAGTGAGTAGATTGTCCAACATAAAACTTTTTCGTCTGAATCGTCATCAGCCTCAAAAACAATTCTTACAGCAAAAATGTCGTATATCTCCTCAAACTCAACATTTTTTTTATCCATTTTTCGCCAAATAGAATAAATAGATTTTGGTCGTCCTGAGATTGAAGATTTTATTCTATTCGATTTAAGCTTTTTCTCGATTGGGGCAATAAAACTGTCGATATATCTATTACGTTCTAATTCACTATCTTTTACTTTTTTCTCTATTATATTGTAAATTAAGGGATGCTCATATTTTAGAGCTAAGTCTTCAAGTTCTGTTTTAATACCATATAAACCAAGCCGATGGGCTAATGGAGCATATAAATAAACCGTCTCACCAGCAATCTTAACTTGCTTATACTCAGGCATAGAATCTAGAGTCCTCATGTTATGAAGACGGTCGGCAAGCTTGATTAAAACTACTCTGATATCTTCGGAAATAGTTAATAGCATTTTTCTAAAATTCTCGGCTTGCAGCGAAGCATCTTTATCAAGAACATTAGAAATTTTTGTTAAACCATCTATAATATTGGCAATAGTATCGCCAAAAAGTTTACGTATATCTTCAATCGTATAATCTGTATCTTCTACAACATCGTGAAGCAAAGCACAAACTATAGATTTTGTGCCTAACCCAATTTCTCCGGCAACAATTTTTGCAACAGCAACAGGGTGGGTAAAATATGGCTCACCTGATTTACGTCTCATGCTTTCGTGAGCCTGATTACCTAAATCAAAAGCCTTACGAATAATGGCTTTTGCCTCATCGTTTTGGCAACGTACACACAGATTCAGTATCTGTTCGTACTGTAATTCAATATCTACTTTTTCCTTTTCTGTTAGCATAGAAACTTTTTCGCATGAAAAGTGTAAAATTACCAAATATCCTGTGGATTACATCAGATTTTTTCAAGAAAATAAATAAAGATATTACTTAGTTATCAATAAAAATTTTCCTGTATGGATATATTCCTTATTATCGAAATCAGTATATCTAACAAAGTAAATATATGTTTCGTCGGGAGCTCTCTTAGTCCCTAATATACCATTCCAACCTTCTGTAGGATCATTTGTTTTGAAGATTTCTAATCCGGCTCTGTCGTAAATAATAAACTCGTACTGCTTCGAAGAAACAAATGACAATACAGGTTTAAATTCACGATTAATATCATTGTAGCTACCTGGATTAAATACATTTGGAAACCAAACTAATGGTTTTTGATTATAGCATACTTTATTTGAGCGGCTTATTCCTTGCTGTCCATACTCATTATGGTTTGCATTTTCAACAGCTTCAACTATATAACAATACTTCTCGGGCACATACTGATTTCCATCATGCAAATATCTAACATACCATGAAATATTATCTACAAAGCTATTACTTGTATATCCGGTTTGATACAATAACACAGGTGTGCCTTCGGTAAAAGCACGATATATTCGGTAAGAATCAACACCTCCATTATAATCTTCGTATTCGGTCCATTCTAAATAATGATTCAAATAAAGATTACCATCACCACTAATATTTAAAACTATATTTGATGCAATATTTGACTCTTTAGAAATATTTCCACAAGGATCAACAGAAACCAATTTATAATAAAACTTGGATTTATCAACTTGCACATCGGTATCGGTATATGTAATATGCGACTGTCCTGAATTTATAAAGCTGGCAATTTGATAATAATTTGAATTTTTTTGGGGAGATTTTAATAATCTAAACTCCAAAATTTCACCACCTTGTCCTATTGTAAAACTCAACTCTACAGAATTATCAATTACACTGGCATAATCGGCATTAATAAATTCTGGAGGTAAATATGTTTCGGTAAATGCATATACACAATTTGAAGTTGCACTTACATCATTTTTATTAATTGCCTCTATATAATAGCTATAGTTACTATTAGGCAATACCGATCCATCGATATATGAAGTTTGATCGCTTTCTGTAATTCCAATCATTGTGTAAGAACCATTAGCCTTTTTTCTATACACTCTATATTCACTAACACCGTCTTCCCAACCTACATAAGGACTCCAACTAAGGTTTAATTCGTATGCACATTGTTCAAAATCGGCAACTAAACGCATTGTTGTATGAGGTGTCGTAATCATACTTTTATATTCTAAAGTATCAAACGCAGCTAATCGATATGTTTCTATATTGTTAGAAGCATTAGAATTATAATTAATGTAAGATACCGATAGTCTGCCGTAAACTGTATCTAATGTTTCTGTAATACCGCCCAATACTTGATATATTATATACCCTTCTACGTCGATAGAATCGCTTGGCAACCAATTAATTATAACATTATCGGTTTCACTTTCAGTATCTACACTTACCGACAACAACTCGGGAGGATCGGGTATATCAAGCTGCGAATAAACATGTAAGGGTGTTAAGAACAACACGCCAGACAATATCAAGATGTAAAATTTGATCCTCATTTTTGCAAAATTACACAATCCTTTAATACTATAACGAATAATTATGGATTTAGTAAGTCAAAAATGAGATTAATCAATATTTTTAACAAAGAACAATTGCTCATTAATAAGAGTTTGCTTAAACCCCATCCTTATTAAATACTTACTGTGCTTTTTGTGAAAAGATTTAGCTAATATTTTTGACACTCCTAATTTTTTAAAATATCCTGTATTTCTGTTATATATGTAATTTCCTATTTCAAAATCTCTGTATTCAGGTTTAATAAAGTCTAATTCAATAATCATTTCACTACCATTGATTTTAACAATAAGAATTCCTGCTACATTCATTTCTCTTATCAGAAAAAATACTCTGTCGTTATAAGACTGCTCGTACAATGGGAAGAAATTGTACAATTCTTTTTTATAATAATGCAGGAACTTGTTAAGATAGTTGTCGTCTTGTGTAACTTCTATAATATTTATTTGGCTTATTTTTTTTCTACTTATATAATACTTAATAATTACATAGCAGAGTATAACGAAACTAAAAATTATGCCCCCCATATTTGGTAACATATAAAAACCAAACATCAAACCAACCAATCCCAAAATAATTACTAAGGTTCGTTGTTTTCGAGTACGCAAAAAAATGCCGGTAACTACTATACTAATAGATAAAAGCTGTATAATTTCATGCAATTCCATAAAAGGAAGTTCCCTGAACAAACAGGGAACTTTTTTTATTATTTTACTTTATTAATCTTATAACTAGCAACTCTTTCTTTATCAAATATTTTCAAGATATATTCTCCATCAGCAAATTCTGATAAGCTAATTCCTTGTGCACTTGAGTTAATAATACCCGATTTTACACACTTACCAGCCACATTAAAAACTTTATAATCTAAGCCCTGAGCATTAGTAATATAAAGAATATTTGCCACAGGATTAGGATAAATAATAATCTTACCCATTCCAAAATCGGAGATGCTATTTTGTTCTACGTGAATGAAAAAGCTTTGTACATCTTCCAATTCACCATCGCTTACCTTAAGCTCAACTTCGTATCCAGTGGTATTAACTTCGGTAGGTGTACCAGAAAGAATAGCTGTACCATCTCCATAATCTACTAAGCTAGCCCATTCGGGTAATATTGAAGCCGTTATATATAAATCATCATCATTTTGATCTTCGGCAGTAATATTATATTCGTATAACACATCAGTTACATGACTTTCTATAGGCGTACTTGTAAAGTAAGGAGCAATGTTATCGGTATTTTCTGTAACTTTTACTCTAAATGACTGAGTAGTTTCAAACATTCCATCGCTAACTGAGAGTACAACTTGAAACCCTAGTATACTAGTAGTTGTAGGAGTACCACTCAAATAACCGGTTCCGTCTCCATTGTCAGTAAATGTAGCCCAACTTGGAAGTGTAGTAGCAGTAAGCGTTACAGGGTCATCGTCTGGGTCAAGACTTGTAACATTATATTCGTAAAGTACATAAGTTACATGGTTTAATTCCGGTGTACTTGTAAATTCAGGAGCTTGATTTATTGTATTTACATTTATTGTAAAAGATTGTTGTACAGATTCTTCACTAGTGTTTGCTTGAATTTCCACACTAAATGATTCTACCGGCTCGCTTACTTCTGGAGCTGTTCCGGTAAGCAATGCTGTTCCATCTCCATTGTCGGTAATAGTTAACCATTCAGGAATATCGATCCCCTCTATGGTAATATCTAATCCTTCGGTATCTTCTGCTTCGATGTTATATGTATATGTATCCATTTCGTCAACTTCGGTAACTGGTGAAGAGCTAAAATGAAGTCCACCAACTCCACCACCGGCCCATTTATAGATACCACTGGTTTGAGCATCCAAATTAAAACCGCCTGCCCATCCTACATTTTCATTCATCATTTGTACACAAGTGTATTGTACGCTATCGTCCAATATTTCCCAAGAAGTTCCAAAATCCATGCTATATGCGGAAAAGTTTTCGGGAACATTTTGAGAAATCTTAACACCTACAAGCATTCCTAAACTACCGGGTACAGCCGACACATCGGATAACTGATTTTCTTCATCAATACTTATGTTACTCCATGTTTCGCCACCATCAGATGTTATTCTCATACTCCAACTTGTAACCTGCCCTGTATTTTGGTCTATTACCTGACAAATAATAACACCATTATCTTCGTCCCAGAAAGATATTCTACTTACGTTATCTTCGCCGGTATCAAAAGCTTCCCATGTCTGTCCTTTATCCTGAGTACGGAAAATTCTTCCAGTACTTGAACCAAACCATGATGTGTTTCCCACTGCATCTTTTACACCCGTCCATCCCATTTCGTTAGATTCAGGATCAGGAATATTTGCACCATCAACTCTTGTCCAATTTTCGCCACCGTCGCTAGTGGTATAAATTTCAAATTCACCTCCTTCGGGGTCTCCCATCGTATAGCCTTCGTTTTCATTAAACATTTGAATAACGTTACAAAAACTTGAAGATCCATCGTAAGCGGCAGTAGATTGATGAGTCCAGTTTTGTCCACCGTCAGTAGTACGATAAATACCTCCACCGCCATTAACATCGTAAACAGCTAGCCATGCATTTTGACCATCGGTAGCAGATATGTCGCCAGGTGCAAAATTTTCAGCCACATCTATAGTATCAGGAATCCAAGTCTCACCGGCATCGGTAGTTCTGGCAAAATCTCGAGTTATGCTTCCACCTGTACCATCATAAGTAAGTATCCATGCAGTATTTTCATCAGCAATATCAACCATAAACACACCTCTGAATTGTGCAGCAAAGTGAGTATGCTGCTCTATCCATGCACTTTCGGCTCCACCACTACCTGCGCCAACAATTATGAAGTAAGTTTTAATTTCAACATCAGAATCTGTACCATTACTTGCAGTTAAAGTAACTTGAAAAATACCAGCTTCATTATAAATTACAGTTGGATTTTGGTCAAAACTAATAGAAGGCGTACCACCTTCAAACTCCCAGCTCCATTCGGTAGGTGTACCAATTGTTAGGTCTGTAAAATTAACAGTTCCGCCTTCGGGAATTACAACCACATCAGCTTCAAAATCTGCCACAAAACTTGCGATTGAATCATGTGCAGCTTGAACAGCAGCAGCAGCATTAATACGACCTGCTCCAATACTATCGATAAAAGCTGAATTTTGAGCATCTACATTATCACAAGTATTTTTTAGGATTGCAGTTAATTCTTCGGGGGTAAGATCGGGATTTGCAGAAAGTATCAAACCACACAAACCGGATGTTACAGGAGCAGCCATAGAAGTCCCTTGCATCACATCATATTGTCCTTCTACTCCAAAGCTTGCGGCACCACCTGTTGTACCACTAAAAGCACCCAATATATCTCCTGCTTCATTTGCAGTTGTACTTAAAACAGAAAACGCTCCTATTCCCATAATTCCAGGATCAAAGTATCCACCTGGAGCTAAAACATCAATCCATGTTCCGTAATTTGAAAAGTCAGATTTATTATCTCCTACATCACAAGAACCAACAGCAATAACATGATGCAGAGCAGCAGGATATCCCACATAATTTACCGGAATATCAGGATTCATTTGTGTTTCTAAACCATTACCATTATTACCGGCAGCTCCTACCATTACACATCCTTTATTATATGCATAATTTACAGTATTTTGCATAGTTTGGAAAAACATTGGAGAACCCCACGACATATTAATAACATCTGCACCATTGTCGGCTGCCCATACAATTCCTTCAAAACCCGCTGCCATTGCTTGTCCATCGCTGGCATCATCACCAAGCTTTACTGCCATAATACTAATATCATAACCAATTGAAGCTACTCCAATTCCATTGTTAGTAGCAGCACCAATTAAGCCGGCCGAATGTGTACCATGCGACCAAATATATGTAAAGTCGGGTGGTGTAGGATCATCATCTCCATTGCCTAAATCAATTTGAGAAACAATTTTTCCTTGTAAATCAGGATGATCAACATAAATTGCATTATCTAAAACAGCAACAACTATTTCGGGATTACCTGTAGTAATATCCCAAGCTTCTTCGGCATTAATTAATGTAAGATGCCAGTTAGCATCGGCGCTGCCCCCCATAAAGCCTCCTCCTGTAACTTCTCCATAATATGGGTCGTTCGGAACTGAAGAAATAAAAAACAGCGGCGCTTTTTCTGCATATTCAATATCGGCATGTTGATTTAAATCGCGAACAAGATTATCAATCATATCCCACTCATCGAAATCCATTTTAAATGTTCGTTGCAAAATATCACTCTCGGCAGTAAAAAAAGGCATTTCTAATGTCTCAATACCATACTCATCAATTAAATCCTGCAAGAAATAAACATCTTTAGGATTAATTTTACCATTAGGAGAGGCGACATTTAGACTTACATTATCTTTGATTTTAAAGTAAATCCTTCCATCAACGCATAGAGGATCAACAGTTTGTGCTTCAACTAAGCCACTGAAGACAAACAATAACACTATTGCTGAAACTAGTAATCTTAAGTTTTTCATCATTTTATTAATTTGTGGTTTTTATAATAATTTTCAAAAATAATAAAAAATCTTAATGAATATAAATCTATAATACTTTTTGTGCCTCTATAATATGACGTTTACCTGGAGGACCAGCTAAACGTTTAACAAAAAATCCTGCATCACGTAAGTTTCTTTTAACAAGACCTTTTGAGCTATATGTAAATAATCTGGCACCATCATTCAGCATAGAAAAGACTCTATCAAATAAATCTTTTGTCCATAATTCGGGTTGTATATCATGTGAAAAAGCATCGTAAAAAACCAGATCAAATCTATTTGACGTATCAAAATTCAGAATATCACATCTAATTTTTGTGAGCAAAAAATTATCTGTTATAGTTAAAGTTTCATTCCAACTTTCAGTAAAACTATTATATTCTTTTGTACTTAAACCTAACAGTTTTTTATAACCTATTTCAATTAACAACTTACTTGACAAAGGCTGTATATCGACACCTGTATAATTAATATACTTATTTTCATTCTTTAATAATTTATATGTAATCATAGCATTTAATCCTGTACCATAACCAAATTCAAGGATATTAATACTTGTAGCTTTAGTTTTATATGCAGCATTTGCATAAATATGAACAGCCTCGGCAACAGCACCATTAATATTATGGTATGATTCCCCAAATATTTTAGAGAACAGCGTTGCTGAACCATCTTGAGTTTTTAGTATTTTAAAACTATCCATAAAATAATAGATTTAATATAAAAAAATAATCATGAGTTAAAATATTTTGTATTTTAGCAAAAATAAAATTAATCATATTTATTAAAACTAAATTATTAAAAGATGACAGTATTTAAGAAGATTCTAATCATTTGTTTATTAGTGCTATCAACGGTTTATACTTACTCACAGATATCTTATGGAGGCACACCTCCAAGTTTTGATGCCAAAGGTCTAACCACTGATATTGACAAATTACATATTTCATCACCTGATATGAATACTATAATGATTGAAGACACTCAAGATGAAAAAAACGGTGAGATGATGAAAATTGCTCGTTTGCTTGATGTTAACGCCAGTATAGACAACTCAGGGACATGGTCAACACTTGAAGATGGCACAGAAATTTGGCAATTAAGCCTTACGAGTAAGGGTGCTAAAGCTTTAGCTTTACATTTTGAAAAATTCAATGTTCCGCCTGGCGCAAAAGTATTTGTTTACGACTCTGAACACAAACAAGTATTAGGATCATTTAATCATAATAATAATCGAGGAGACATAGAATTTTCTATTGGTATTGTTTTAGGCGATGAAATTATTATTGAATATGTTGCACCTTCGTTAAACGAAAAGAAAGATGGTTATTATAAACAAGGTTTAAATACTGTTTCGGAACCTGAAATAATAATAAGCAGGTTATCGTACATTTATCGTGGAGTGGAATTAATGGAACAACGTTTAAATGGAAAAGATTATGGAGATTCAGAATGGTGCGAGGTTGATATAAATTGCCCTGAAGGAGCAGACTTTCAAGACGAAAAACGCGGTGTTGCTAGAATATATGCTGTTGACGGCTACTCTGCCGGTTGGTGTACCGGATCATTAGTAAATAATTACAACGAAGACGGAACTCCATATTTTTTAACTGCCGACCATTGTGGAGGTAGTGCATCAACTACCAGTTTAAATCAATGGATATTTTATTTTAACTACGAAGGAAGCACTTGCGGCTATTCAGGATCAGAACCTTCATACAATTCTATTACAGGTTGTTCAAGAGTTGCAAGAGCTCCTTTAGACGGTGGCTCAGACTTTTTGTTATTAGAACTAAATAATACTCCTCCTTCTAACTATAATGTAGTTTATAACGGATGGAGAGCTAACAATTATGGAGGAACCGGTGGTGTTGGTATTCATCATCCTTATGGCGACATTAAAAAGATTTCTACCTATACTGCTACCCCACAAACATCTACCTACTACGGACAAAATGAGACAGGTGCTAGCAATGCCCACTGGACAGTGTATTGGGTTGAAACTACTACAAATCATGGTGTTACTGAAGGCGGTTCGTCAGGTTCTCCTCTATTCGATAGCAACGGAATAATTTTCGGAACACTTTCGGGTGGAAGTTCATATTGCAATAGCCCTAATAGTGCTGATTTATATGGTAAATTTTCTTATCATTGGACATCTAATGGGTCATCAAGTTCCGAACAATTAGAACCATGGTTAGGTAACGGAACTACAGAAATTGGCATGTACGATCCGAATAATACAGGTGTAAATGCTCAATTTACTGCAAGTCCAACTACGGTATCGCCAGGAGGTGTTGTTCAATTTACTAATCAAAGTACAGGAAACCCAACAGGATACTCATGGAGTTTCCCCGGTGGTTCACCTAATAGTTCAAATGCTGTAAATCCAAGTATTACATACAATACAGTTGGAACCTATAATGTAAGTTTAACAGTAACAGGCAGCGGGAGCAGCGATACTGAGACCAAAAATGGATATATTACTGTAATAGAAGGAGCTACAGCATTTAGTCTTGATTTTGAAGCATGCACAGATTTTCAGGTTGATAATTTTGCCCCATGGACAACTTATGATGGTGATGAATCAGGAACATATGGAGCTGAAGCTTTTGACTTCGACAACGAAAACTATACAGGATCATTTATAGCTTTCAACCATGATGAAACCAATCCTGTTGCGGGCGATCAATGGATAGCTCATGGTGGACAACGTTGTGGCATTTGCTTTGCTGCAACTAATTATCCAAACAACGACTGGCTAATATCTCCACAAATTTCATTACAAAATAATTCCAGTTTGAGTCTTTGGGCAAAATCAGTTACAGACCAATATGGACTCGAAAGATTTAAAGTTCTTGTATCAACAACCAATAACAATCCTTCTAGTTTCACTCAAATTTCGAGCGGATCATATACAGAAGCTCCATTAAGCTGGACAGAATATACTTACAACTTATCTGCTTATAATAATAGTGAGATTTATATTGCAATCCAATGCGTTTCAAATGATGCATTTGCATTTATGATTGACGATATAGAGATTTTCACAGAAGGCGGAAGTACTGGTAGTGCACCTGTTGCAAACTTTTATGGAACCCCTACAAACACCAATGTTGGCGGTCAGGTTAGCTTCTTCGATCAATCTTCAAACTCTCCTACAGCGTGGGATTGGACTTTCACGGGCGGATCTCCTAATGCTTCTCAATCGCAAAACCCAACAGTTACATATAATTCACAAGGGACTTACAATGTATCACTTACAGCTAGCAATCAGTATGGTAGTAACACCATGAACAAATCAGGATACATTACAGTAAGCCAAGGTGGAGGAGAATGTGAAACCTTACATTACCCATTAAATGGTTCCGAAGCCCTTTATACTGTTGAGGGTGGCGGAGGCTATGTTGCAGGAAATAATACTTATGGCGACCTTGCTAAAGCTGACTATTTTGATTACACAGGTATAGGCTATGTTACAAAAATGACGGTTCACATTGGAGCAGTTGAAGGAACTTCAGGCAATGTTATTTTCAGAGTATGGAGTAATTCAGGAGGTACTCCCGGTAGTGCTTTAGGCTCCAAAACAGTTACAATGTCAAGCCTTTCATCAAACTTTAGCCAAGCCGGTGATGAATATACTGTTACATTTGATAGCCCTATCGAAGTTAATGGAGATTTCTTTGCCGGTATTGTATTACCAACAACAGGTTCAACATTTGCAGTAATGACTAATACAGAAGGAGACGGACCTAATACTGCTTGGGAAATGTGGAGCGACCAAACATGGATTGAATATGATAACGAGAATAGTTGGAATATAGCTTTAACACATGCTATCTTCCCTGAAGTATGCCCAAATCTTTCATCTTTGGAAATACCCAATGATAATATTATTAGCGTATTCCCAAATCCAACTAATAATCTTTTATATGTTGATTTAGGCTTACTTAATGCTAACGAAACTGATATTAGCATTATCAATATTAATGGACAAATTGTTGAAACTAGTTCTGAAAAAAGTCAAAACACAATAAGTATTGATTTATCCAATTTGGCTAAAGGTCTATATTTCTTAAGATTAAACACTACAGAAGGTATTTATACATATAAGATTTCTGTAGTTGATTAGTTAAGAATTAAAATAAGTAAAAAAAGCCATTCAATATTGGATGGTTTTTTTTATGTTGATAAACATGATTCATTTTTTTAACATTTCCAACAGAAATAATTTCAAGATTAATTATTAAACTCATTAATTTTCAGCATAATATAAAAAGTGTAAAACTATCATTTGTATAATTAAAACTTATTGTAAATACAAAGAATGCAATTATTATATCCATTTTATTGCAAATATTAAGTAATTGTTAATTTTACCACATCAATTGATTTACGAATTCTTATTATGTTATAAAGGATGCAATACTCAATATTTGATTTCTTAAAGCTATTAGGTTCTCTAGGATTATTCCTTTTCGGGATGAAACTTATGAGTGAGTCATTACAAAAAGTTGCAGGCGATAAATTAAGAAACATTTTATCTGCAATGACATCTAATCGATTCAAGGGAATTCTTACCGGTGTAGTAATTACAGCTATTATTCAATCATCATCTGCCACAACGGTAATGTTGGTAAGCTTCGTAAATGCAGGACTAATAACGTTTGGCGAATCCATTGGAGTAATAATGGGGTCAAATATTGGTACTACAGTTACATCATGGCTAATATCAACACTAGGGTTTAAAATGAATATATCAATGATGGTTCTACCCCTAGTTGGATTAAGTTTACCCTTACTGTTTTCTAAAAACCCTAATCGTAATAACTGGGGCAGTGTTATAATAGGATTTGCAATAATTTTTATAGGTCTTGATTTTTTAAATCATTCTACTCCCGACATAAACAACAATCCGGGAATATTAGAGTTTTTAACAAACTTCTCAGGTTATGGATTTGGCTCTATAGTTTTATTTGTAATTATCGGTACTATACTCACAATGATATTACAATCGTCTAGTGCAGTAATGGCATTAACATTAGTAATATGTTTCAACGGATGGGTATCATACGAAATGGCGGCTGCAATGGTACTGGGACAGAATATTGGAACCACTATTACAGCAAATTTAGCTGCTCTGGTTGCTAACACATCTGCAAAAAGAACCGCCATGGCTCACCTATTCTTCAATCTTATAGGAGTAGCAATTGTATTACCTTTTTTAAAACCAATATTACATGCGATTGCTGCAGCTGGAGTTAACTATGGTTTAGCTTCACCTATACCCATTGAAGGGCAGACAGCTCAACAAACAGCAGCAGCAATACCTATAGCACTTGCAGTATTTCATACAGTATTTAATATTGGAAATACATTAATTTTAATTTGGTTTGTAAAACCACTTGAAAATATTATTACGAAAATAGTAAGACAAAAAGATGAGGAAGAAGAATTTAAACTTCAATATATTAGTACGGGGCTACTTTCTACTATTGATTTATCTATATTACAAGCTCGCAAAGAAATGATGGTATTTACCGGTAGAGTAGAAAAAATGTTTAAGCACACTCATGATATATTGACCACAAATTCATCAAAGAAAATTAACTCTTTAATGGAAAAGTTTAAAAAGAATGAAACTATATCAGATCAGTTTGAAGTTGAGATTACAGCATACCTAGCAGAGGTATCGAAACAAGATTTAAGTACCGGTTCTGCTGAAATAATAAATAGAATGTTGCAAATCACTACACAAATAGAAAGTATTGCAGATGCTTGCTATGCAGTTTCAAAAAATGTTTGTAGAAAACTTGAGGGAAAGATTAAATTTAAAGATTCGATGGAACAAGAGCTTATCGAGTTTTATGAAATTATAGAAAAACAATTTGAAATGATGATAAAGCATATAAAAAATCCGGAACTAACAACCGACCTATATGCAACAAAAGCAATGATGAAAGAAATAAGAAACTATTATAACGATCTTCAGCAAGGGCATTTTAAAAACTTAAAAAAAGGAGTATATAAAACCAAAACAGGTGTTATTTATGCTGACATTTACACAGAGTTATTAAGAATAGGAGATCTTTCGAACCACGTGGTAAGATTACTATCTGCTCAAGAAGGAGTAAAACACGATTAATAACTAAAATATTTTTTGCATATTTGAAGCAATAATAATCTTTAATAATATTATATATGTCTGAAAAATCATTAAAAGGAACCAAAACAGAACAAAATCTGCTAAAATCATTTGCCGGTGAGTGTCAAGCTCGTACTCGTTACGAATTTTTTGCTAAAGTTGCACGCAAAGAGGGATATGAACAAATTGCCAATATATTTCAACAAACAGCCAATCAAGAAAAAGAGCATGCAAAACGTTTTTTTAAGTTTTTGGAAGGTGGTATGGTAGAAATTACAGCAAGCTATCCTGCAGGGATAATCGGTACTACTGAAGAAAACCTTAAGGCTGCTGCCGAAGGCGAAAACGAAGAATGGTCAGAACTATATCCCACATTTGAAATGATAGCAAGAGAAGAAGGTTTTACTCAAGTAGCAATAGCATTTAAGATGATTGCAAAAGTAGAACTTGAACACGAAAAAAGATATATGGCACTTCTTCAAAACTTAAACGAAGATAAAGTATTTATACGTGATGGAAAAGTTTGGTGGGAATGTATCAACTGCGGATATATTTACGAATCAAAAAAAGCCTTAGCAACTTGTCCGGCATGCTTGCATCCAAGATCATATATGCAACTTTTAGGAAATAATTATTAGAACTTTTTAAACTATTAAAATAAAACCGCCAAGTTTTTTGATAATTATAAATATGGTGGTCTTTTTATATTTCTACAATCGTTTTTTTGATACATTTTTATAATTGTATTCAATTAGCAAATAAAAACACCGCTAAAGTCATTTATCCGTTTATTATATGTACTTTTGCAGCTCATTTTTAATATAGTATATGTTGACATTTAACGAATTGGGTTTATCCCCAAATCTATTACAAGGAATTGAGGCTCTCGGTTTTAAAACCCCTACGCCAATACAGGAACAAATTATTCCATCATTTTTAAGTAGTACTAACGACCTTATCGGATTAGCACAAACAGGTACAGGAAAAACAGCTGCCTACGGTTTGCCATTAATTGAACAAATTGATATCAATAACCACAATGTTCAGGTACTTATATTAGCCCCTACAAGAGAACTATGTGTTCAAATTAGCAATGATTTACTAGATTATTCTAAATTTATAAAAGGTATAAATGTTGTACCGGTATATGGAGGAGCAAGTATTGAACAACAGATTCGCTCCTTAAAAAAAGGTGCACATATAATCTCGGCAACTCCAGGACGCATTCTTGATTTGATAAAAAGAAAAGCTGCAAAAATAAATCATATCAAAACTTTGATACTTGACGAAGCAGATGAAATGCTAAACATGGGATTCAGAGATGATTTAGATGCGATATTAGAAACTACACCTAAAGAGAAACGAACATTATTATTTTCGGCAACCATGCCCAATGAGGTTGCAAGAATAGCTAACAATTACATGCTCAACCCCGAAAAAATAATAATTGGGAAACAAAACTCAGGTGCCGATAATATAAGACATATTTATTATCAGGTACATGCACGCGACCGCTATTTGGCTCTTAAACGAATAGCAGATATAAATCCAAATATTTATAGTATTGTTTTTTGCCGTACACGATCAGAAACTAAAGATGTAGCCGATAAACTAATAAAAGACGGATATAATGCTGATGCACTACATGGCGACCTGTCGCAAGCACAACGCGACCATGTAATGAAACGTTTCAGAGAACATAATATGCAAATGCTCGTTGCTACTGATGTAGCTGCCAGAGGCATTGATGTGCAGAACATATCGCATATTATAAATTATAATTTACCCGACGACATAGATGTTTACACACATAGAAGCGGAAGAACAGGAAGAGCAGAAAAATCAGGTGTAAGTATCTCCTTAGTTAATTATAAAGAAGAAGGCAAAATCAAACATATTGAGAAAAAACTCGGTAAAAGATTTGAAAAATTACCCGTTCCAGGTGGGGACGAAATTTGCAAAAAACAATTATATAACATGATTGATAGGATGGAACATGTAGAAGTTGACGAAGTTCAAATTGCTCCATTTATGGATAAAGTAAATAAAAAATTGGAATGGTTAAGCAAAGAAGATGTTATAAAAAGATTTGTTTCGATAGAATTCAACCGGTACTTAGAATATTATAGAAATGCTCCGGATTTAAACAAAACAGCAAATAAAATACCTGCTGAAAACAAAAACGACAGAGACTTCAAAATAAAAGACAAAACTGCACGTAGAAGTCGTAAAAACACATCCAGATTTTTCATTAGTGTGGGCAAAAAAGATGGTATTACTCCTGTTACAATAATAGCTTTTATAAATGATAGTACAGGAAACCGCAATATAAATATTGGTGAAATTGATATTAAGGATAGCTTTTCGTTTTTTGAGGTAAGTGAAAACAACGCTACAGACATTATGACCTCTATGGGAGATATTATTTATCAGGGTCGAAAATTAAGAGTTGAACTTGCTGAACCAAAACCTTCAAATGATTTTGATAAAATCAAGAAAAAGCGGAGAAAAAAATACTAACCCGCATTATTCATACGATTAGCTTTGTGTAGCTGGTAGGCGTCGAAACTTGCAGATATATCCTTATATTTCAAGAGTTTTGCAACGAAGCAGATGCACAAAGATAATTGTAAGCTTTCTCAAAATTTGGCTAATAATAAAACCATAAGCACCGTGCCAATCCACAGACTAACAACTTGTTACGAGCCAGCCAAGAATAATGCGATGAATAATGCGGGCTAAGGCAATATTGAATCGCAAATGTGGTAATATGAGATATTTCGATATTCTATATTGTATATTATCATTCAACAAACTGATCTTATTTACAACTCTGCTTAAGAATTGAATATGCTAAAGGACCTTCGTTAAAAAGTAAATCTATTGAACTTAAATTTGGAATAAAACCGTGCTTATCTTCAAATACTTGATAGTATTTCACAATTCTAAAATTACCGTCAGGATTCATTGATTTTTTCTTGGGGTTAATTTTGAAACGATAATCATCGCAACCTGTATCTTTAACAAAGCTGTCTGTACACCTTACTTCTTTATTAAAGCCAATTAATCTGATTAAAGTTTGTGTAAGATTCATATTAAAATCGAATAACTTATCTGTTTTATCACAAAAGACAGTAAAAATTTCATCGGCGTAATACTGAAAAAAAGGAGCATTTTTATATGCAGATGTAATTGCATTTATATGCTTCTGTTGCCAATTTTCGGAATAATCTATTAAAACTTTACGAATAGGAACTTTATGAACACGAGCAGCAACAACCGGTATGCTTAAACTCATATAGCCGTTAGCTGTGGCTATCTCAAAACGATTACGATAAGTTTGTTTCGGAAAATTTTCATTAGCTTCAACAAAAACAGTTTTATATTTAAGCAATTTAGATAAATACTGAATATTTGGTAAAACTGCTGTAGAAAGCAAAATACACTCCATCTTGTTATTTTTTTATTGCCTTTCCGATTATATGATCGCTTGGAATAAAACCATAATAACGTGAATCTTTTCCGCTATCTCTATTGTCGTTAAGCACAAAATAATAATCTTTCTCAAACGTGTAGCTATTTACACTAACACCATCAATTTCAATTTTCGATAAATCAATAATTATTTTGTGATCCTCAAATACATCAATTATTCTTTTATATATCCCAATATTTTTTGTAGTTAAAGCAAGAGTAACATCTTTTTGTGGTATATATACTGGTCCATAATGATCTTTGTTCCACAAAACATTTGGAACTTTAGGGAAATAATCCATTACATATTCGTTTGGCTGCATAGTAAGCATTCTAATATTAATTATTCCATCACAATTTTCAAGCTCTTTAGCGGTTTCGGGTGCTGCAATAAACTCATAGGCTTTACCGGCTACAATTTCTTCCCAAAGCAATATGTTTTTGTTATCTTTAAATTCATCAATTAAACTTGCTGTGTTATTATCACTAAAAGTAACCCTATACTTAAAGAACAATTTGTACCACTCATCTATTACCTTATTGTTTATTATCAACTTTTTATCAATTAATGTTAGAGCATCTCCTGGCAATCCAATAAGTCGTCCTACAAGCTTATCTTTGTCTTTTAGCTCTGGATCTGACACAGAAGGGTCATAATAAACAACTACATCGCCACGTTCAAGCTTTTTTTGTGATGGTAATAAACTATTAAACCAATTACTTTCGTTTTTAAATTTCTTAACCAAATAAAAAGTTCCTTGGCTATTACCTTCATCAACAAGAAGATTTGATGTTTTTACAAGCTTAAAAAAAATTAGAAAAAATATTAGAAAAATTAATCCTAAAACTAAGTAAAGGGTTTTCTTTGTCATAGTGTTATTTCAAATTTTTAACCTTTTTAAACAATCTATTCCACCTAATTTTTCCATTTTCTTTATCTTTAGAAAACCAAATTATATGAGCTTTACCAACTACGTGGTCTTCGGGGACAAATCCCCAAAATCTTGAATCTGCAGAATTGTGGCGATTATCACCCATTAACCAATAATAATTCATTTTAAAAGTATATTCGTTAGTTTCTTCGCCATTAATAAAAATTTTATCTCCTTTAATTTCAAGATCATTATTTTCGTAATATCCTATTATACGCTTATAAGGTGCCAATGATGCGGTATCTATAGTTATAGTTGTCCCTTTCTTGGGGATATACAATGGACCAAACCAATCTTCGTTCCATGCAAATGTAGGTGAATGTGGAAATATTCTAAAATTACGTTCTCCTTTATCTTTTGTAAGCTTAGTAATAGATTTTACAATTGGGAAGCTTTTAATTGTGTTATAATTTTTGCTTGTAAGTGGCAAAATATACGTATTACCTTGACTATGCATATCCTGATAGTTGATATCCATTTCTTTAAGTTTCTTGTCGTTTAGCGAAGTCCCGTTTGTAACAATTTTGTAATTGTACTGAACACCTTCAAACTTTTGTTGTTCATGTCCGTTAATGTAAACAATCCCATTTTTAATTTCTAAGGTATCGCCGGCAATTGCCACACATCTTTTGATATAGTTTTCTCGTTTATCAACAGGTCTTATAATAATATCATTTTCGTTCCATATCTGTTTTCTTGCTTCGCTAATATATTCCTGTTCGGTTAAAGTTTCATTACCCAAATGCATATCTCTGATTCTGAGTTCGTAAGCTCTAATTCTCACTATATCATAATACCCTTGAGCCTGATTTTGTACTACAACAGTATCACCTGTAGGGTAATTAAAAACTACACAATCATTTCTATTAATACTACCAAACCCCAACATGCGTCTGTAATCGTTTTTAATCCATTCTACAAACGATGGAGTTGATTTAGTAAGCGGAAGAGTGTGATGCACAAAAGGGAAACTTAAGGGAGTATTTGGCACTCTTGGTCCATAAGCCACTTTACTCACAAATAAATAATCACCAATAAGCAAAGATTTTTCCATTGAGCTTGTTGGGATAGTAAATGCTTCAAAGAAAAATATCCGTATAAACGATGCTGCTATTACTGCAAAAATTAACGCGTCAACCCATTCTAGAGTTTTACGTTTAAGCTTGCTCATTTTTTTATCTTTTCGGGGCTTCCAAAATGCCCATCTCACACGCTTTGTAATATAAATATCAACGATTACGATCAAGCCTATAAGCCACCAATAACTTCCCATCCATACAACCCACAAAATGTATAATATAGCTGTGAGGGAAAATTTAAAATATCTGTTTGTTAAGATTCTTCCGAAAGCAGTTTGCTTAAACTTATTCCACCAAATTTTTCTTAACGATTCTTTTTTTGCAGATTTTATTGCCATATTTTCAGTTTTAAAGTTTCAATAAATCTTTCATACCATATACACCTGTTTTTCCTATCAAGAATTCTGCTGCCAGCACTGCCCCAAAAGCAAAGCCCTTTCGTGTATAAGCTTTGTGTTTAATTTCGATTTCATCTATTTCACTTTGCCATTTAACAGAATGCGTACCTGTAACTTCACCTTCTCTAAACGATTCAATCGGTAAAACATTATCCGACACACTATTTTTTAACTCCCATTTAATAAAATTACGATTTTGAGAAATAATATCATCAGCAATACTAATAGCAGTTCCACTTGGAGCATCCATTTTATGTATATGATGAGTTTCAGAAATATTACACTTATAATTATAATTCTCGGTCAGCTTAGCCAGTAACTTATTAATACTAAAAAAAATATTTACTCCAACACTAAAGTTGGTAGCATAGAAAAACGCAGCTTTTTTTTCGTTACAATACTTAACAATATTATCAAATTCTGATGCAATACCGGTTGTACCTGATACTACAGGAATATTTTGGTCGAACATTTTTTTGTAATTAACCGGAGCACTGTCAGGTTGAGTAAATTCTATAGCGATATCAGCTTTTAAACTATTCAATTCTTGAAAATTGTGTTTGTCGATACGTGCAACAATTTCATGCTTTCTTTCTACAGCAATTTTTTCAATTTCTTTTCCCATTTTTCCGTATCCTATAAGAGCAATTTTCATTGATTTAGACTTTTAATTTGTAAAAATACATATAATCGTTCAAATTAGATAATAATAGGATTAAGATTTTGCTTGTACGGGCTTTTGGCACAATTTTATGCTTTAAAAATTGCAAAAATATGTGCCAAAAGCCCCTTATATTTACTTACAAAAACCCGAATCAAAATTAAAACCTGATAGGAACGCTTTTATCGGCAAACGTTTTTTACCCTGCTGTTGAATCTCTTTTACCAAAATCCATCCATCCGTACACGCTATTTTAAAATACTTTTTACCATCGGTATCAACTATACCATGTTTATGGACATTATGGTCAAACAGATAATCTGCATCAAAAATCTTAATATTTATGGCAGTATTATTATCGGGATAAAAATTAGTAAATGCACATGGATACGGACTCAAACCCCTAATTTTATTGTAAATTTCCTTTACAGGGGAGTTCCAATTAATTTTAGTATCTTCTTTATAAATTTTGGGAGCAAGTTTTAGTTTCGATTTTTCGTCGATATAGAGTTCCTGAGGTTTACCCACTACTTTATTTTTGCTAATGAGTTTTACAGTTTCAAGAACAAGGTCAGCTCCAATATTCATTAGCCGGTCATGCAGACTTCCGGCATTTTCGTTTGAGTAAATATTGGTTTCTTTTTGCAGAATTATCTCTCCAGTATCTATAGATTGCTCAATAAAGAAAGTAGTAAGTCCTGTTTTTGTTTCTCCATTTATTATTGCCCAGTTTATTGGAGCGGCTCCACGATAATTAGGCAACAAAGAAGCATGCAAATTAAAAGTTCCTAAGTTTGGAATTTTCCACACTTCGGCAGGTAACATTCTAAATGCTACGACAATGAACAAATCTGCATTTAAATTTTTTAATCTAAAAATGAAACTTTCATCTTTAAGATTATTTGGTTGAAGAACAGGAATTTCTGTTTTCAGTGCAAAGTCTTTAACGGCAGATGTTTTAAGTTTTTTGCCCCTTCCGGCAGGTTTATCAGGTGCTGTAACAACTGATAAAACATCTACACCTGCATTGCATAATTTTTGTAATGGTGCCACTGCAAATTCAGGAGTTCCAAAATAAACTATCCTCATAAACAGCTTTTTTATTTAGTATTCTTATCCTCATCGAGATCAAGCTCGTGCCCCATCTTATATTTTTTGGTTTCAAGATAAAACCTATTGAATTTATTAGGGTGAATTTCGAGATGAACATTTTCAACAATTTCAAGTCCGTAACCTTTTAGACCTGCTTTTTTAACCGGATTATTTGTTATTAATTTCATTTTTTTAACACCTAGACTCCGCAATATTTGAGCACCTACACCATAATCACGTTCATCATCTTTAAATCCTAAGTGTAAATTAGCTTCTACGGTATCAAGACCTTCTTCTTGTAACTTATAGGCAGCAATCTTATTAAACAAACCTATACCTCTCCCCTCTTGATTAAGATATACTATTACACCTTTACCGATTTTATCTATTAACTGCATACTTTTATGAAGTTGGTCGCCACAATCGCAACGCTTAGAGCCAAATATATCGCCTGTAACACATGATGAATGTACTCTCACTAGAATAGGTTCATCTTCAGTCCATTTACCTTTTATTAAAGCTACATGTTCTAAACCGCTATTTTTTTGCTTAAAAGGTACTAATTTGAAATCGCCATAGTCAGTAGGTAAATTTACCTCTGCACCATGCTCAATTAAGCTTTCGGTTTTAAGTCGATATTCTATAAGATCCCTAATTGTAATAATTTTAATGTTAAATCGACTACCAATTTCGATTAGTTGTGGCAATCTTGCCATTGTACCGTCTTCGTTCATAATTTCTACTAAAGCACCTCCGGGAATAAGTCCGGCCAATCTAGTTAAATCAACAACTGCTTCAGTATGTCCAGCTCTACGTAGAACTCCATTATTTCTAGCTCTTAAAGGGAAAATATGTCCAGGTCTGCCTAAATCTTCGGGCTTAGTTATAGGGTCAATAAGAGCTTTTATAGTTTTTGATCTGTCTGAAGCAGATATTCCGGTTGTACAACCATTACCTATTAAATCTACACTTACGGTAAAAGGTGTTTCGTGCAGTGAAGTATTTTTCCCGACCATTAATTCAAGATTTAGCTGTTCGCATCTTTCTTCAGGAATTGGTGCACAAATTAATCCTCGCCCATGAGTTGCCATAAAGTTGACAATTTCGGGTGTAATTTTTTCGGCAGCTACAATAAAATCACCTTCGTTTTCACGATCATAATCATCAACCACAATTAAAAGTTTACCCTCACGAATATCATTAATAGCTTCTTCTATTGAACTTAGTTCATTACTGAAATCTTTGAGTTGGTTTCCACACATTACTTTTTACTCCTTTTATTGCTTTAAACATTCCTATCAACAATGCTAGATTCATTGTATAGAAATGGGTTATAAATCGCAAAATTATATTATGTATTCTTATTTTTTTCAACAAAATATCAATAAATGGTATAAAAAATGAAAACATATATATTATTGCTAATATCATATAGAATTTACTGAAGAATGCCATTACACACAGACAAATTGCTGCAATAATCAAAATCAAAGGTCCAATCCATCTCAGAACTTTATGACTTAAGAAACTAAAAGCTAGTCCTGTATATGGTGGCCATAAGAAAGAAGCAAACTGAGCTAAATTTTGAAAGTCACCAGTTGCAATTCTTATTTTTCTTTTAAATTCTATATATAAATTGTTAGATACATCTTCATATACTTCGGCATCAATATTATTTATTGTTTTAAACCCTTTTTTTATCACTTGCATACAAATATAGAAATCGTCAACTAAAAAGTTAAGTGGTACTTTTGTAAAAAGTTTGTTACGCAAAGCAAAACATCCTCCGAAAGGTCCCATCATAGTGCCCCAGTGCATACTTTCGTAATGTTTAATCATAACTTCTCTACTGATGTATGATTTTTCTTGAATACTTATGCCATGTTTTTTTAAACCTGTATTTATCATATTACTATCAACAAGTCCAATTTCTTCATCGCAAAAAGGTTTAATAAGTTCGTTAATAGTTTTTTTATTGAACATTACGTTTGCATCTGTAAGAATAAAAATATCGCCTGTAGCAAGATCGGCAAGTTGATTAATAATATTAGATTTCCCTTGTCGTTTATCAAAAGGGATAAATCTAATTTGTGGGATATTTGCTGCAAGTTTTTGAACAATTTCGTTTGTTTTGTCTGTACTATTATCTGACCCAATAATTATTTCAAGTTTTTCGATAGGATAATCACTATTAAGGATAGATTCAATTTTTTCTTCAATTACCATTTCTTCGTTAAAAGCAGCCATAAGAATACTTACCGAAAGTGTTTCGCAATCAGAATAAATGTGATATTTTTGCTTTTTAGGTAACCATTTAATTATCAATGGATACAAAACATACGAGTGAAAAATCACAAATACGCAAAGCCAAAAGATTATTTGCAGTAAAATCATCCTAATTGAGATTCGTAAAATCTTGTTAAATTATCAGCAATATTTTTATTATTATAATTTTCGTTTACAAATTTAACAGCATTTTTACTAAGAAAATCGAAAAGTTCTTTATTATTTATCAACCGCTTTATTTCGTGTGCAAACATGTCAGGTGTATTGCTAATTAGCACATTTTGATTATGGGTTGTATCAATTCCTTCGGTGCCAATAGAAGTAGTTACAATTACTTTTCCAAGTGCCATTCCTTCGATAATTTTTATTCTCATTCCCGACCCCGATAGAAGTGGTACTATCATAATGCTCTGTTGGTTCATAAAATCAATTGCGTTATCCACTTCACCAACATACTTAACACCATCCTGTTTAATCTTTGCTAAAAAACTATCAGGAGCATTTCTGCCTGCAATTACAAATTCGAGGTTTGGGTGTTCTTTATGTATCAAAGGCCATGCTTTATTCAGGAACCACATCAATCCTTCTTGATTAGGTATCCAATCAAGTGCACCAATATGAAAAAGTCCGGGGTAATTACTACTATTATTATCAACTTTGTAGTTCTCCGAATCTATACCTGTTGGGACAACGTGAGCCGGGATTTTGCTTCCTAATTCTTTGCACTTTAAGCCATCTCGTTCTGTGATTGGAATCAACAAATCGTATTTATTAAAAAAGCCTGTTTCAAAGTTTTTTATTCGTTTTGCGAGGTTTTTTATATAGAAACGCTTTAGGAATGCTTTTTCATTTACAACAGTTCTTTCCCAAATTTCGTGTTCAATATTGTGAGCCCTAAGTGCAATTAAAGCCTTGCTGTGTTTTCTAATAGTTTCGATATACGGACATACATACAATCCTTCTAATTGTACAATATCAAAATCAAATTTACTAAGAAGCTTTATTAAAGCTTCATCAAAATCCTTATTTATGAATCGCTCAGCATTGTATGGAATTTTCTTAAACATCAGATTTATAAGAATTGCTTTTGCCGAAATCGAAGTATTAACGGGGACTGTTTCCAGATTTAAGTCTTTAAGTATATCTTGTGGAATATCTGATGTATTGTAAAAATGCTTCGAGGTATTCATTGAGAGGATATGAATATGATTACCGGCATTTTTAAGAGCCTTGGCAAGTGTTAATGTTGCAATCGAACCGCCATCGTGTGGTGGATATGGTATTTTATTGGTTAATAATAATATCCTCATTACTCAAACAATATCTAATTCTAAAAAAGTTTGCAATATAAAAATTTATATGTTCTTTATTGATGATTATTTCTTCTTTTTCGTTTAATTTTAAATTTATTAATAAATCTTGCATATTGTTCTGCGCTTACTATTAACGAATCATTTGCTGCTTTAAGTGTCAGATATATTCCAAATGGCAACATTATAAAACTTCCTGTCCACATTCCCCAAAATGCAGATATTACTAATTCACGCGACATTTTCTCGAAAGTAATTGAAATCATATAAAACATTAGAAATACAAATACAGCAATAACTACAGGCGTTCCAAAACCACCTTTTCTAATAATAGCTCCTAATGGTGCTCCTACAAAAAATAAAACTAAACAAGCAAATCCCACAGTAAACTTTCTGTGCCATTCAATATCATGCCTGCCTATCCATCGGGCTTTTGCAAATATTTCGTTAGAAGTCATTTCGATATATGATTTTGATGATCTTGCGTAGTTTAAAGCAAAATCAACAACTTTGTTTCGCTTCACTCCGTTCAAACTCATCAATAAACTGTCAATATCAATATAAGTACCTTTATCATATTTAAAGTCGGGCATTACCTCCTCTTCATTCGCAACCGAATCATTTTTGTCAAGCAAAACTGAATCTACCTGTTTATTATTTTTAGTGTTATCATTCTTAGATTCATTGGCTTGATTTTTATAATCCAATTTTTGTAAATCTTCGCTCGGTTTTTTAATACCTTTAAAAACATTATAACTTAGAAAACTATTCTTTACAACATCTCTTCGTTTATTCAAAGCATCTACTAAGGAATCCATAGCATATTGCAATTGAATTATGTTCAACATTTCAAATCCATTTTTAAACATATCTTCGTTATTCCGATCAAGACCAAGACCATCTAATTCGATATACATGGTTTGTTCACCAAAATGAGTTGTCTGATGTGGGCGGGTATTTTTAGAAACTTGCTTTTGATTTTGGCTTTTTAATTCTTCGTATCTACTGCCATTTTTAAGGTTTAGAATAAGAAATGATTTATCTTCTGTCATTTTAATACTACCACTTTCGGCGAGAGTAACATTTTTGTTACCATCCTTATTTCTATGATCATAAATCATTAGATTTTTTAATCTCTTAGTTTGCTTATCTTTATCTTCTACTTTGATACTAAATCCATCTATTGCATCGGTGAAAATTCCGTTCTGTAGGTTTATTTCAGGTTTCTCTTGCTGAATACTAAACAACAATGACCTCATCTTTAGATTTGTAACAGGCAATACGTTATTAGTGAACACAAAAGACAACACACTAATTATCAGAACTATTACAACTAAAGGTCTCATAATTTTATGCAAGCTAATACCAGAAGATTTCATGGCAAATAATTCGTATTGCTCACCAAGATTACCAAATGTCATTAATGAAGCTAATAACACACTTAATGGCAATGCAAGAGGGACTAAAGTAAGCGAAGCATAAAACAATAACTCAGCAATTACAAGTCCATCAAGTCCTTTCCCTACTAAATCGTCAATATACTTCCAAAGAAATTGCATTAGCAAGAAAAAAACACTAATTAAGAATGTTAGGACTAATGGTCCTATAAACTTAACCAGCATATATCTATAGACTTTTTTCAGCATAATAAATATTGTAATGCCGACAAAGATAAGATTTTATTAAAAGAAAAGTATAAGCTATATACCTAAGAGCTGTTTTAGAACATTCACTTGCGATTCCCACAATTCTGATACACCTTCTTGTTCATCCTCATCCACACAATCGGTAATAATAAGTGCTAAATCTCCAGTAAGTTCTTCAACATTTAATCTAAATTCAAAAAAGGCATTCTCCTCGTCAAGCCATTTAAATTTGACATGCGACAAATCTTTTTTTGATACTAATTCGGCTTTTTGTTCTGAACCATCCCAAACGAAAGTATAAACATTTTTACTTACCCGAACATCGTCGGCAAACCATTCTGATAATCCACTAGCTGTACTCAGCCTATTAAAAAGAACTCTTGGGGAGCATTTTATAGGGTATTCTAAATTAAGGACTACTTTGTCATTCATATCATATTGAATTAATAAAAACTTAAAAGCATGCTTTGCAATATAGGTAGAAAAAAAATAGAAAACAAATCTTTGATATTTAATTATAATAATTAATTTTGCAGCCTTAATTTATTGGCGAGGTAGCTCAGATGGTTAGAGCGCATGATTCATAATCATGAGGTCGGCGGTTCAATCCCGCCTCTCGCTACAAACTCAAAAGATGTATAACCGCAATAGCGGTTATTTTTTTATTCCGAAATTAAGATTGAGCTTGCTCAAAATCATAATTTAGGAGTAAAAAATGGCGATAGCCATAAATCTTTTGAGTTTGGGTACAAAACTGAGAATTCTCGGGATCACGAAGTAATCCCATATTTACTACCACACGAAAGGATTCGTGAGGTAGTTGTGAGTTTGGGTACAAAACTGAGAATTCTTACTTGAAAAAGTAGATATATAAACTTAGAA
>JAQVOJ010000003.1:1947-3522 GCA_028702675.1 Bacteroidales bacterium | reverse complement strand
TGAGAATTCTCGGGATCACGAAGTAATCCCATATTTACTACCACACGAAAGGATTCGTGAGGTAGTTGTGAGTTTGGGTACAAAACTGAGAATTCTTACTTGAAAAAGTAGATATATAAACTTAGAAATTAAAAATTAAATGTTCTATTCGTAATATTTACTTTAAGATTACTATTACAATCTGATTTAATCAAGTTTACAATAAACAAAGTTTTTATTTACGGTTGTCCACATAGTCCTCAGCCATAATAAATGCATTATAAGCATTAATAATTCCGCCAGTTACAGATAAGTTTCCGAATTTAACTTTACCCTTAATTGGTTCATAATCGTAAGGGAGTAATACTTTTTTTCTACTAAGCTCATAAACTGAATTTAATAGTATATCTTTCAGTTCTATTGCCGTAAGCTCGGGGAAATATGACCAAACTAATGCTGCAACTCCAGATACTACGGGGGATGAAAAACTCGTTCCGTTAAAAACATCGTAGCTATTATTGGGTCTTGTGCTAACAATATTAAGACCTGGGGCAAAAACATCAACATATTTTTTACCAAAATTTGAAAAATCGCCAGCCAAATATTTATTTTTTTTCATATCTGAAGCACCTACACTTATCCAGTTTTTTAATATATGTCCATCAGCACAAAGCTTATTGGGATAAGATAATTTTTCATCAAGATTTTGAGCTTCATTACCGGCAGAATGAACAAGCAACACATTATTTTCTTCGGCATATTTCATTGCATCGTCAACCATTTTTTTATTGGGTGAATAGTTTTTACCAAAACTCATGTTTATAATATTAGCACCATTATCAACGGCATAATAAATAGCATTTGCAATGTCTTTATCGTACTCATCACCATCAGGCACAACTCTTAGTGGCATTATTCTAACATTTTCGGCAATACCATTTATTCCAATTCCGTTATTCCGAATTCCGGCAATAATACCCGCAACAAAAGTTCCATGAACTGCTTCAACTCCTTGTACTTTATTATTACCATATTGCTTCTCATTTATATCATCAGGATTATCTCCTATTATATCTCTGGGATCAAAATCAATATTGTAGTAATAATCTAACACGTTATTCACATCCTCTAGCACACCTTCAATAAATTCATAATCCCATTCCAATTCAAAGATAAGCATATAAACATCTCTTGCCCATTCAATTTTAGCAGTAGGAGTATCCATTTTCTTTACACTTTGAATATTGACTTGCTCTATACCTAAATGCTCTTTTAATATAGATTCGGCAAGTAGCATGTTTTTTGAAATAGCTTCAAAATCCTTCTTTAATGCAGCATTTTCATTAACAACGGAATCAACAACAGCTTTACATTCCAAGAACAATATTCTTTCATTCTCATCAGCAAAATCAATATTATTGACATCATCAGTTCCATAAGATTTTAAAAATTTGCGATATATTCTTAACTCTTCGTAATTGGCTTTAACAACAATTTCGCCCTTACTATTACCCAAAAAATTCCACCCATTAACATCATCAATATAGCCATTCTTATCATCATCAATACCATTATTAGGAATTTCATTTTTATTTA
>JAQVOJ010000003.1:0-1847 GCA_028702675.1 Bacteroidales bacterium | reverse complement strand
TTTGATGTATATTTTTATGTAATAGAAGGAATGGGTAAATTATTTATCAATGACAGCGAATATATTGTAAGCAAAAATTCATTTGTTTTATGTAGAGCAAATTTTGAAAGGAGCTGGCAAAATATTAACGCTACTGACTTAACACTTCTTGTAGTTAAAAGTTTAACATAAACCTAAGCATTTTTACTTTTTTCTGAATAATCTAAAAATCAATTGATTTAGATTAAACAGCAAGAATCATTGTAATTCCCATTTAGATTTTGTTATTATTTATATATCCTTTGATATAATATTAAAATACTTAATGTTTTTTTTATTAGTTTTACTATATTAAAATTAGGTATTATTGATTTTTCAAGGACACGAATATTGTATCCATGTTGTGATATTAGAATATAAATTTACATAATATATAACTTAACATTTTTATACATATGAAAAACCTTACATTCTTAAGCTTAAGAAGGATTTCTCTTCTTGGAGTTTATTTTTATTGTACATTGCAACAAATTCAAACGCTCAACCTAGTGAAGGAGGAACGCCTGTTTCATTTAAATTAAAAAAAGGAATTGAAATCGGAATTGACGAAATTTCGTTATATCCCCCAGACATTGTCGCACTCAAAAGCGAAGATTTACAATTACAATCATCAAATAACGGTACACCTCCAAGAGTTGGAGTTAACCTTGATGCTGATATTAGTCTATCTACAGCAGGCGAGTGGACACATTACCCTGATGGCAGCAAATTGTGGCGATTAAAAATTAACTCTCCAGGTGCTACTGCGCTTTCGGTATATTTCGATGATTTTTATTTAGCCCCGGGTGCAAAAATGTTCTTTTATAACGAAAATCGTAAACATGTAATCGGAGGGTTTACCAACAAGAACAATCTCGAGAATGGTACATTTTCAACAGAAATGATTCAAGGTGAATCTATCTATATTGAATATTACGAACCCAAACTTAAAAGAGGGGAAAGTAACTTTCATATTGCCAATATAGGCTATTATTATGAGGAATTAGCAGGCTTAAGTCAATATTCCGATAATCCACCAAAAGCTGTTGGTGCATCTGGTGATTGCCAGGTAAATGTTAGCTGTTCTCCTGAAGGAGACAATTGGCAAGATGAAAAAAGAGGTGTTGCTCAGATAACCTTTTTAGCTGGCGGCAGTTGGTATATATGTTCAGGAACACTTGTAAATAATACTGCCAACGATGCTACACCTTATTTTTTGACAGCATTTCATTGTGGTGCAGAAGATGCTTCAAGTACAGAGTTAAATCAATGGATATTTAAGTTTAATTATGAATCTTCAGGATGCACAAATCCGTCAACTGAACCCTCAGGGAACTCAATCACAGGTTGTGCCAGTATAGCCATGGGAAATATAAGTGGAGGTTCTGACTTTTTTCTTGTTTTATTAAACTCAACTCCATCTGTAACATTTCAACCTTATTATAATGGGTGGGACAGATCCGATAATTATTCATTTTCTTCGGGAGTTGGAATTCATCACCCATCTGGAGATATAAAGAAAATATCACATTATTCAACATCCACCCGTACAGGAAATGTTAACATTGGAGGATCAATAATGGCAGCTAATGCAGCATGGCAAACACTTTGGATATCTACTGACAATGGATATGGCTGTACCGAAGGAGGTTCTTCTGGATCTCCCCTATTTAGTAGCACAGGCTTGCAAATAGGTACCTTATCGGGAGGAAGCTCCGGATGCGGTGGTAGCGAAGGCAGTCCCGATTATTACGGTAGATTCTCGTATCATTGGGATCAGAATGGTACAACCGACAATCAAAGGCTAAAACCATGGTTAGACCCATTAA
>JAQVOJ010000058.1:3523-18548 GCA_028702675.1 Bacteroidales bacterium | reverse complement strand
ATAACTAAAGATTGTGATTTTAAAGCATAATTTTATGGTAAAAAACATAGTTCAATTATGATTATGGACATATTTTTAAAAATATTTCTTAAACTTGTGTGCAATTTAAAATTATAATCATATGAAAACACTCAACTTATTAATTCTTACAATTTTACTATTGGGTCTTTCGGGCATATTAAAGGGTCAAGATGTTTGTGGAAAATGGAAAACTATTGATGATAATACCGGCAAAGAAAAATCTATTGTGAAGATTTATGAGAATAATGGAAAAATTTATGGAAAAATACTAAAAGTTTTTAATAATGATGATCCCAATCCTTTATGCACAGAATGTCCGGGTCAATTAAAAGATAAACCTATTGTAGGTATGATAATTATTATTGGTTTCGAAAAAAAGAAAGACAAATGGGAAGGCGATGGTAGTTTGTTAGACCCTGAAAACGGTAAACTTTATAATGGAAAAATTTGGGTAGAAGACGGTAAACTTCAAGTAAGAGGATATTTAGGACCATTTTATCGCACACAAACTTGGTTACCTGCTGAATAACCTTTATAAAGAATATAATCTTAATTAGATAGTTTCAAATATTAAATAAATATTTTATGTTTTAAAGTCCTTCAACAACATTACATTATGTTGCTGAAGTTTTTTAACTCTTTTCTCTTAATTCATTGTATTTAAATTAGTTAAAAAAACTAAGAAAACAATCTTCTACACAGTTTAAACGCTTGTTTTTCAACGATTTTGCGATATCAAAATATAATTGTTGAAAACTTGTTGGAATTTCAAAATAATTTTATCTTTGCAGTCCGTTTGGTCAAGCGGCTCGTAATGAAATGATTATTTAATAATTAAAATTAAAAAGAAGTGAATACACTTAGTTATAAAACGGTATCAGCAAATAAGAACACTGTAAATAAAGAATGGTATGTAGTAGATGCCGAAGGACAAGTGCTTGGACGTTTAGCTTCAAAAATTGCTATAGTACTCCGTGGAAAGCATAAGCCGGATTATACTCCACATGTGGATTGTGGTGATAATATTATCGTTTTAAATGCGGATAAATTTGTATTAACAGGTAACAAAATGGACACCAAGGAGTATATCACACATAGTGGATATCCCGGAGGTCAAAAGTCAACCACAATACAAAAAATGCTTGCAAAAACACCCGAGCGAGTATTAGAGAATGCAATAAAAGGTATGTTACCAAAGAATAGATTAGGAAGCCAATTGTTTCGTAATTTATATGTTTATACAGGCACAGAGCATAATCATCAAGCACAAAAACCAAAAAAATTAGACCTAACCAAGATAAAGTAAATTTATGGACACTATTAATACCATAGGTAGAAGAAAAGCAGCCAAAGCCCGTGTATATATCATTGAAGGCAAAGGCAATATTATTATTAACAATAAAAAACTGGAAGAATATTTTCCTCTTCCACAATTGCAATATGTAGTAAAACAAGCTTTTGAAACAACCGAAACCTTAGGCAAATTCGATGTAAAAGCAAATTTAGACGGAGGAGGCATAAACGGGCAAGCAGAAGCTCTAAGATTAGGTATTGCCAGAGCACTTGTTAAGCATAATCCCGAATATCGTACAGTTTTAAAATCTAAAGGATTTTTAACACGCGATTCTAGAGTTGTTGAGCGTAAGAAACCAGGACAACCTAAAGCAAGAAAGAAATTTCAATTTAGTAAACGTTAATTTATATTTAGCAAGAGAAAGTTTAGTATCTAAATTGTGGGGATTGCTTTACAGCCTACCTCCCAATTGCTAAATCAGAATGTAAACTTAAAATTAATCAAATGTCAAGAGTAAAATTCGAAGAATTATTGGACGCAGGTGTACACTTTGGACACCTGAAAAGAAAATGGAATCCAAACATGGCTCCTTATATATTTATGGAGCGTAATGGAATTCACATTATTGATTTGCATAAAACTGCTGTTAAAATTGACGAAGCAGCAAATGCAATGCAAAGTATTGCCCGTTCGGGACGTAAAATACTATTTGTAGCAACAAAAAAACAGGCAAAAGATTTAGTAGCCGAAGAAGTAAAAAATGTAAATATGCCTTATGTTACAGAACGTTGGCCAGGAGGTATGTTAACAAACTTTCCTACTATTCGTAGAGCAGTAAAACGCATGTCGTCGATCGACAAAATGAACACAGACGGTACTTTTGAAACATTATCGAAACGTGAACGCTTACAAGTAACTCGTCAACGTGAAAAACTTGAAAAGATGCTTGGTAGTATTGCAGACATGTCAAGACTACCGGCTGCACTTTTTATTGTCGATGTTCTTAAAGAAAAAATTGCAGTAAGAGAGGCTAAAAGACTAAGTATCCCTGTATTTGCTATTGTAGATACAAACTCAGACCCTTCTGATATTGATTTTCCTATTCCTGCAAACGACGATGCTTCAAAATCTATTTCGCTTATAGTAAAAACTATGTGCGATGCTATACGTGAAGGTTTACAAGAAAGAAAAGAAGACAAAGAAAAAGATCAAAAAGAACAGGACGAATTAGATGATAACCTCGAAAAAACACTCAAAAAATACGAAATTGACGAGGACGAAATTAATGTTAAACCTAAAAAAGCACCTGCTAAAGCAACTAGCGCTAGAAAAAGGGTTCCAACACGTAAATCAAATGATGATTAAACTTAATTATTAATTAAATTTAAATTAAAAGATAATGTCAAATATTACAGCAGCAGATGTAAGTAAGCTTCGTAAAATTACCGGAGCAGGTATGATGGATTGCAAAAAAGCTTTAACCGAGGCTGATGGCGATTTTGAACGTGCAAAAGAATTAATCAGAGAAAAAGGTTTAGCAATTGCCAATAAACGTGCCGACCGCGAAGCTAGCGAAGGTGCAGTAATTGCAACTGTAACCGAAGATAAAAAAACAGGCGTTATAATTGCTCTAAATTGCGAAACAGATTTTGTCGCTAAAAACGAAGACTTTGTCGCTCTTGCCGAAAAAATCTTAAATATCGCCATAGAAAAACAACCAGCAAACCTCAACGAACTAAAGAATATAGAAACCGAAGGAAAAACAATTGAAGCTCAAGTAATTGAAAGAAGCGGACTCACAGGTGAAAAAATGGAGTTAGCTTATTATGATAAAATTAATGCTGAATTTGTTCAACAATACATTCACATGGGAAACAAACTTGCAACTATTGTTGGTTTTAATAAAATAGTAAGCGACGAGCAAGTTGCAAAAGATGTTGCTATGCAAATAGCTGCAATGAATCCTGTTGCAGTTGATAAAGATAATGTACCCGACCAAGTTATTGAACAAGAACTCACTATTGGTAGAGAACAAGCACGCAATGAAGGAAAACCCGAAAATATGCTTGAAAAAATTGCTCAGGGAAAACTTAACAAATTCTTTAAAGAATCTACTTTATTAAATCAGGAATTTGTAAAAGAAGGTAAAATTACCGTTAAAGACTATTTAAAAAGAATTGATAGTGAGCTTACAGTTACTGAATTTAAAAGATTTGGACTAAATAATTAAAAAAACAATTTTTTTCAAAAATAAATAAAGCTGTCATTTAAAATGGCAGCTTTTTTTTATAATTTCACGGCTTAACATTATACACTAATAAAACATTAGTAATGAATTATAACAGAATATTATTAAAACTTTCCGGCGAATCACTTCAAGGAAATTCTAAATATGGAATTGACGAAAACAGATTAATGGAATATGCTAACGAAATAGCAGAAATTCATAAAACAGGGATTGAAATAGCTGTTGTAATTGGAGGCGGAAATATATTTAGAGGACTTAGCGGCATTAATAAAGGATTCGATAGAGTTCTCGGTGACCAAATGGGAATGTTGGCTACAATTATTAATTCTATTGCTCTTCAAAATGCTCTTCTATCTCTAAGTATAAATGTTAAACTATTTACTGCAGTTAAGATTGAATCAATTGGTGAAAGATTCAATAAAACAAATGTACACGAAGAGCTAAAAAATAAAAAAGTTTGTATTCTTGCAGGAGGTACCGGAAATCCTTTTTTTAGTACTGATACTGCATCGGCTTTAAGAGCTGCAGAAATTGGTGCTGACGTATTTCTTAAGGGCACTCGAGTTGACGGCGTATATTCTGATGACCCTGAAAAAAACCCAAAGGCAATTAGATACACCAAAATAACTTTTAACGAAGTGTACGAAAAAGGACTAAAAGTTATGGACTTAACTGCATTTACTTTGTGTAAAGAAAACAATATCCCTGTTATAGTGTTTGATATGAATACTAAAGGTAACTTAAATAGAGTTTTAACAGATAAAAAAATTGGAACATTAATTACAAATTAATATTTTAGCCCAACATTAAAAATCAGTAGATTATGACAGAAGAAGTTCAATTTATTTTAGATACATCAAATGAAGGAATGGAAGGAGCTATTAAGCACCTTGAAAGAGAATTTAGTAAGATTAGAGCCGGTAAAGCCTCACCTAATATGCTCGAAAGTATTAAAATTGATTATTATGGTGTAATTACTCCATTGGCACAAACTGCTAATATTTCAACTCCGGATGCCAAAACAATTATAGTACAACCTTGGGACAAAAGTATGATTGAAACTATTGAAAAAGCTATTATGGCTGCTAACCTAGGTTTTAATCCGGCTAACAACGGCGAGTTAATAAGAATAATAGTACCCCCGCTTACCGAAGAAAGAAGAAAACAATTAGCGAAACAAGTTAGAAGCGAAGGAGAAACTGCTAAAATAAGTATTCGCAATCAACGCAGAGATGCTATAGACGAATTCAAAAAATTGCAAAAAGATGGCTTAGCCGAAGATATTGCCAAAGATGCAGAACAAAAAGTTCATAAAATGCACGAAGATTTCATTAAAAAAGTGGACGAAATTACTAATAAAAAAGAAACCGAAATTATGACAATTTAATTTATAACATAATTCAAATTGTATAAAATCAAAAAGCTGACAGAAAAAAAATCTGCCAGCTTTTTTTAACACGCTTACTTAAATTATTGCCGCCTTTTACTTTAAAAAGAACTTTACTGACAATCAATAGACTACAAGCAGTTTAAAAAGGTTGCATTATTAAATCACTTTTATTACTTTTTTTTGAAATATATAATTATTACCCCTAACAACAATCAGATAAACCCCTGCTAATGTGGCGTTTAGGTCTATACATATATGTGGAGATTCTGTAATAAATTCTTTTATTTTTTCACCATCAGCCGAAAATATCTTAACACTTTTTCTATTATTATCATTTAAATCAATAAAAACATGACTGTCGGTAGGGTTAGGATAAAGACTAAAACTATCAGCATAATAAAACTCTTGCTTATCTGTTTGAATTAAACTACTCTTTATAATTAAATCTTTTGCAACAATATCTGTATTATTTTCATCTAAAACTATATTAATCTCTTGCGACAACATTCCAGCTTTTTCGGCTCTTACAATATATTCCCCATATGGTAAATTGTTAAACTCATAATTACCATGATTATTGGTTAAGCAAAAGTCAATTATTTCATTATTATCGTTAATGAGATACACTACGATATTTGAGGCTTTCCCTAAACTAAATTGATTAATACTATCGAACCAAACTGTTTGAAATATTGGTTTAGAATACAATGAATTTTCTGACAGGAACACACTACCATTTATTTTACTATCGCCTATAAAAATATCTGAATACTCTGGAAGAAAAATATCATAATTAGATTTACTAGATAATATTATTGTGTTTGCATTTTGCCATTTACACTCACTGCCATTATATGCCGGAAAATATTTTGGGAAATAAACTTGATCTATATTAAACTCAGGGACTGCATAAATTAAATATGCATTTGACACACTTAAATCCTCAAAATAATACTCTCCATTTTGTATTAAGCATTTATCAATTGCCTTAAAAATATTATTATCTTTCTCGTATAATACAGCCATACCAAGAGGTAATTTTGAGCTACCGGCATATACAATCCCCTGAATATCTACAGGAGGAATATAATCCTGAACTTCTATACTATAACAATAATAATGAGTACAAGAATAATAAGTATCTATATATAGGCAAACATTATAAACACCCGGTTCGGTAAAAACATGTAAGGGATTACGTGTATTTGAGAAAGTACCATCTCCAAAATCCCAAAAATATGAAGCTATTTCGCCAGTAGAGTTATTATGGAATCTATATACACCCGGAGTTTGACTGTAAGTTAGTGAATCTACGTAAAAAGATGCATGACAATTATTGTTGTAACCAATCTCAAACACTTCGGTTCGCTTACAACCATAGTTATCGATTAATGTTAATGTATAAAATCCTGGTTCTAAAGAAGTAATTTCATTACCAGAACAGCCTGTGCTCCATTGATATGAGATTAATGGATTTTCGGTATTTACATTAATCCATGCATCATTATATTCGGGATAAGTTGCGTTACCAATACTTACATTAATGGGAATATTACAGGTATCAGAACTAGATTCAATCCCGACATAAATTTTTCGCGTATAATTTGAGATACATGCATTTTCAGTAATAATAGTAAGCGAAACATTAAATATTCCCGGATGTTGATATGTATAAATAAAACTTTCCGAACTCTTGATTGTACCATCTCCTAAATCCCAATAATACTGTACTATCTCAGTTTCAGAACTTGACTGATTATCAAAACTTACTACAAAACTACTTCCCACAAAAGAATAATTGAAATAGGCATCACAAGCCCCATACGCAGAAAATGACAATATGAGAAAAATGCCCCATATTTTTATTTTAGCCCAAATCATAGGTTAAAATCTATAGGTTAAACCAAAATTGACACCATATCGCATATCGGATTTTTTAACTCCAACAATGTCTTGATAAACGCTATTTAAATTATGCCGGCACCATGGTTCAAGCATTAAGCCAAAGCTATCTCCAAAATAATATCTAAGTTTTACACTAGCTTGTGCCGAAACTAATATTTTGCTGTATGGTTTTAATGCAGTAATTTCTGCGGTTTGACCTGTAAGCGAATTTAAATAGTACCCAGAGGCTCCTGATAAAAAGCCTGCAACAATACCAATTGAAGGATTAACATTTAATCTTTTACCTCCGAAACTGTACCCAAATATAAAAGGAACTTCGAAATATGTAGCAGAATTTTGATATGAATTTGTTACATAATTAAAAACAGTATCATTACTCAATAATTGAATTGAATCGGTAAAAGTAATTGATAGCGTATCTATAACCTCAAAATATGATGTGTCGCCCTGCAGCCATGCGTCTAAATCAATAATTAAAGTAGTATCGTATTGTGTATATTGGTTGTCGAAAAATTCATAATACGGCTTCTCTGCAATTATTCTTTCAAGAGTTTCAATAGTGAAAACTTCGTTTATATTTGCAAACGCTAAACCACTACTAATATTAAAATTCCTCAACTTTAAGTTAACTAATAGCCCATAGTGATATGACATTTTAGAACTAATGCCATTCTGATAAGCATCTGTTAATGTGGCACTTTCCTCATTTAAAGCTTTATATTGCGAGAAGGCTTTAGAAACACCAAAATATGGCTCAATCGACACACTGTTATTGTAAAACACTATCGGTTCTCCGTAGGCATCAAAAGCAATAGTGTCCGGAATAATTTCATCTCGGGGCTCTAAACTTGCAACTTTCGGTAAAAGATACGATTTAATCGAAGGAATATATGGTAATTTTATATTATTAAGCTTTATCCCGTGTTTAATCCTATTTATGCCAAACCTATTATAATTGTAGTTATCTCCACTATTTTCACTATTTCCCATTAAATCTTTATCTTCATGGCTAATACTTTCAAAATTTTCAGAAAATCTATCTTCCTCAAAATCTACAATTACATTTTCAGCATTATGATTATCAATTATTTGTGTTTCTATATCCTCAATGCTTTCATTTTGCTGACTATATAAAATACTATTTGGAATATCATTATTTTCAACAACTTCCATATTATAATCTAAGTTTGTTTCGCTAATACTTTGCTTAGTAATAATAGATTTATTCATTCTGCTAACCGAAATATCTTGTGAAATAAGTGGTAAGCCAGCTTTTTCTGATTTTTTATTATAATAAAATGTTGTTGATAAACTCCCTGCTACCAATAATATTAAAGCAGCATAATATATATTGAATTGTGAAATATTAAATGTTAAAAAACGAGGCAACCAAAGAGTAGAATTAATTCTCTGCCAAACATTAGAAGATGGATTAATTCTAAAATTATTGAAAGCATATTTAAACTTATAGTTAAATCGCTGCACTTTAATTTTATTATCTATTTTATTCCAAGAACCGGCAGAGGGTTTTTCGGTATATCCTTGAAATACTTCTCTGAATATATTTTCTATGTTATTATTCTTATTCATTTTAATATATCCGTTCTTTTTTCAATTCAGTTAGTTTTTCTTGCAACAAAGTTCTTGCTCGAAAAAACTGTGATTTACTAGTTCCAACTTCAACTCCGAGTATTTCTGCAATTTCTCTATGCTTATATCCTTCAATAACTCTTAAGTTAAAAACGAGTCTAAATCCATCCGGTAAAGAATTTATAGCAGCAAGTAGTTCGGCTCTTGTAAATTCTGAGTCTGAAACTGTGTTATTATCGGGTTTAATTTCAGCAATGTCGTTAAAATCTGTATGAAACATATGCTTACTATTTTTTCGATAATAAGTTATAGCAGTATTTATTAATACTCTTTTCATCCAACCTTCAAAACTTCCTGTTTCGGAATACTTATCGATATTTAACAAAATCTTTGAGAAAGCATCTTGCAAAATATCCTCAGCATCCTGTCTGTTCTTTCCATACCTTAAGGCAATACCCATTAAAACAGGTGCATAAAGATCGTATAATTTTTTTTGCGCCTGTTTTTCCATTTTTTTACAGCGGGCAATAATGTCGCACAAATTTGGCATATCATTGTTTTCAACAGACTTCATTATACTGTAAAAGGTTGCATGGTTTAATACAAAGATAACTATTTGAATAATATATGCTAATTTTATATCTTTGATTTACTGAAATAATTAAAAATGGATGCACTAAAATGGGCAGATTTTATAATTGAAGTACAGGAATGTACAAAATGTAAACTTTCGGAAACCCGTAAAAATGTTGTATTCGGTATGGGTAATCCTAATGCTTCTATTATGTTAATTGGTGAAGGACCCGGACAGCGGGAAGATGAACTTGGAATACCCTTTGTGGGAAAATCAGGACAACTGCTTGATAATATTTTAGCTGCTTGTGGTTTTAGTAGAGAAGAACATATTTTTATTGGGAATATTGTAAAATGCCGCCCTCCGAACAATCGCGACCCACTTCCAGAAGAAAAAGATCAATGTATAGAATATTTGCATCGACAAATTGAAATGATTAATCCTCAAATTCTGGTTTTATTAGGTAGGGTTGCATTACAAAGTCTAATCGATCCTAAAGCAAGTATCACAAAATGTAGAGGCAACTGGATTGAATGGCAAGATAGGTGGGTAATGCCAACATATCATCCATCGGCATTGCTCCGAAACCCTAAATTAAAATACGATACCAGAGATGATTTTAGAAAAATTGTTGAAAAATATAAGGAACTAGTTGACCCTGAACATGAAGCAGTAAATATATGAACTTAAAATTTGGCGATTAGATATCAGCAACTAAGAAAACCAGAATTTGGCAAACTTTCAACTCATCCCTTCCAACTTTTACCTTCCAACTTCCAAAACTAAGTAGCTCTATAATAGTTTCCTCTTATTATTAATATCCTTAAACACATTCAATTAATATAATTATGCTCACTAAAATAAAAACTGCAAAAAATTGTTTATATTTTTACATACAATTTTAATTTGCTTGTTATGGCAAACCTAAAGATTTAATAATGAAAGTATTCTCGATAGAAACAATGCGATTTAAGGTTGACGGTGGGGCAATGTTTGGTGTTGTACCTAAAACGATGTGGGAAGAAAAATATCCAGCAGACTTTTTTAATTTATGTACTTGTGCCTGCCGCTCATTGCTTATTGATACTGGCGAACACAAAGTTTTGATTGATACCGGTATTGGAGATAAATTGTCAGATGAAGAACTAAATCATTATGTGACCAACAGAAGATTTGATTTGCATAATTCTTTGAAACAATACGGGTATAAAGCTGATGATATTACCCATGTTGTGATTACACATTTACACTTCGACCACTGTGGCGGAAGCGTTAATAAAACAGATAAAGGTGAATTAGTACCGGCTTTTAAAAATGCAAAATATTATATAAGCAAGACTCATTGGGAACAAGCTACAAATCCTAATCGCAGAGAAAAACCAAGTTTTATAGAAAGCAACTATATACCGCTTTACGAAAATAATAAAATCGTTTTTGTTGATGATGGATTTGAACTTATTGACGGTGTAAAATTAAAAATCTTTAACGGACACACTATCGGGTTACTTTCGGCATTTGTAAATACAGGAGAAAAAACTTTAGTTTTTGCCGGCGATATGATGCCTGCAGCGGTATATGTCCCACTATCATGGATTTCTGCTTACGATGTTCAACCGCTGATAGCAATAGAAGAAAAACAAAATTTCTTAAAAGAAGCATTCGAAAATGAATATGTGATATTTTTTCAGCATGATGCATATAATGAATGTGGAACAATAAAAGAAACTCAAAGAGGATACCGGATTGATAAACTTGGTAAACTAACAGACTTTTTTAAATGAGAATAGGCATAATTACATTATTGTTAATTGTTTTGTTTTGCTCCTGCAGCGAAACTGATTTTACCGAGATAAACTATACTCGTAAATTGGTTAAGCATACTTGGCATATAAATTCTTATGTAGATAATAGTGTAAACGAACTAATGGATATTACCGATACCAAATACGAGTTCCAAAGCAATGGTGTACTTATAAAAACTCTTTATGATGGCTCGCAACACGAAGTAAATTGGGAGTTTTACGATGGTATTAATTATATTATAATTGGAGATAATACATTTAAAATAAGCACATTAACAAACAAATTATTACATATTAGTTATGGTGAAATTGACATCTTCTTTGTGCCTGTTTAATAGCTTATAATTTTTCGATTTAAAGACATTTATTTTAATCTCTGATTTATTCAAAATGTTTTCGCATTTTTGCAAAACATCTTATACAGTACTACAAAAATGTATTTTAAAAAGCAAACACATGAAAAAGCAAAATAAATATGATAAAAAAGCTACACCCAAACCTCCTGAGGGGATAAGGCTGAACCGATATGTAGCAAATGCCGGAATTTGTTCAAGACGAGAAGCCGATGAATTAATAAAAAACGGGAAGATAAAGCTTAACGGTAAAATAGTTACCGAAATGGGTATTAAAGTAATGCCCGGCGACTCTGTAGTGTATAAGGGGAAAAAAATTAATCCTGAAAAAAAAGTTTATATTTTGCTTAACAAACCTAAAGATTATGTTACAACTACCAGCGATCCGGAAGGTCGCAAAACAGTAATGGATATTTTGAAAAATGCCTGCAAAGAAAGAGTTTTTCCGGTGGGTAGATTAGACAGAAGTACTACAGGTGTTCTTTTAATTACAAACGATGGCGATCTTGCTAAAAAACTAACACATCCCTCGCATAAGCAAAAGAAAATTTATCAGGTAAGTCTCGACCGCAATCTTACAAAAAACGACTTGCTTGCAATAGCAGAAGGAATTGAATTGGAAGACGGAATGATTGCAGCAGACGCAATAAGCTATATCGAAGACAACAAATCTGAAATTGGAATAGAAATACATTCAGGCAAAAACAGAATTGTAAGACGTATTTTTGAACATTTAGGCTACGATATAAAAAAACTCGACAGGGTCTATTTTGCAGGCTTAACAAAAAAGAATTTACCTAGAGGAAAGTGGAGGTTTTTATCAGAAAAAGAAGTGTCGTTTTTAAAAATACAGGCAGGAAAAGATAAAGCATGATGAAAAAGCTCATTACGATAATTTTTCAATTATTGTTTTTTGCTATTGCTGCAAATGCTCAATTCATTCTTAGCGGAAGAGTTACCGATAGTATTACAGGCGAATCACTGGCATTTGTAAATATTGTTTATAATAAAGCTAACCAAGGAACCACAACCGACCTTGACGGATATTTTAACATTGAATCGCATGAACCTATAAAAATCTTGTGCGTAAGCTACTTAGGATACCGGAAAGACTCTATTTACTTAGATAATAATATCAAAAATTTAAATATAAAGCTTACGCCAGATGTTATGAGGCTTGACGAAGTAACTATTTTCCCTGGTGTAAATCCTGCTCATAGGATTATTAATCTTGTTCAAGAAAACAAAGAAATCAATCGCCCCGAAGCCTTAAATTCATTTAGTTATGTTAGTTATAATAAATTTCACGCAACATTCGACCTTGCCGATATTCCAATTATAGATACCACATCGTTAAGTGCCGATAGCATTAAAATAATAAATCAAGCTGCCGACAGCGTAAGCGACAGTACGGTAAATAGTTTGAACAGAGCAAAACAATTGTTAGACAAACAACACTTGTTACTAATGGAGTCGGTAAGCAAACGAAAATTTAAAAAACCCGACAAAAATAAAGAAACAGTAATTGCTAACAGAATCTCAGGTTTACAAAACCCTATGTTTTTTATGCTTGCAACACAAATGCAAAGCTTTTCTTTTTACGATGAAACTATTAATCTTTACGACAAAAATTACTTAAACCCGATAAGTAAAGGCAGTACCGACAGGTATTTCTTTATGATAGAAGACACAATGTTTACCGAAAAGTTTGACACTGTATTTGTAATATCGTTTCGCCCACGCAAAGGCAAAAACTTTGACGGTTTAAAGGGAACCTTACAAATAAATTCCAATAAATACGCAGTACAAAACGTATTAGCGTCTCCAGCCGAACCAAACTCTATGCTTACAATACAAATACAACAGATGTATGAGTATATACAAGACACACAGTGGTTTCCTGTTCAGTTAAATACTAATTTCACTTTTCATTCTTTAAGTGTAAGTATTGATGGATACTTAGCACCTTTAAAGGGTATTGGCAAAAGCTATATACAAGACATAAACATAAATCCTAATCTTGACGAAGAAAAATTTGACCATATTGTGGTAAATACCGAAAAAGATTCACATAAAAAAAACGATGAGTTTTGGAATAAATACCGCCGCGACAGCCTTAATACTAAAGAAAAAAATACTTATCAGGTAATCGACAGCATAGGAAAAGAAGCTAAACTCGATAATAAACTTGCATTTCTAGAGGCATTTGCATCAGGCAATATCCCTATAAGTATTTTTAATATAAACCTAGACCAAATAATGTGGTATAACCAACACGAAGGATATAGATTAGGATTAGGGGTACACACTAACGATAAATTGCTGAAATGGGCATCTATTGGTGGATATTTTGCCTATGGTTTTGGCGACAAACAAATTAAATATGGAGGCAATATCTTAGTTAATTTCTCGAAAAAATATGAATTATATTTAAATATTTCTTACAAAAACGATGTTATCGAAAGCGACAATTACGATTTTAAATGGAGTAACCAACTAATATCAACCGAAGTTTACAGAGATTTTTTGTTAACCGAATTTGATAAAATAGAAAAATGGCAAATAACTGCCGGAGCCAGATTGTTTAGATATCTTAAAACAGAAGCCAGCTTTAGCCATAATCAAAAGACTATCTTAAATACTGATAGATATTTAATAAATAATGTACCTCCGGTAACTAATCTTGAATATTATAAAGCCGAAATTTCGGGGAAATATGCTTTTAAGGAAAAATTCCTGCAAACTCCTAAAGGAAATAAATTAAGCATGGGAACTAATTGGCCTATTCTATGGTTTAACATAGCTTATGGCTTTAATAATACTAGCTTTGATAATGGTTTTTTAAAAATTGAAGCACAAATAGATAAAAAGTTTTCTTTTAAAATGCTGGGTAATACATATCTAAGAATTTCGGGAGGTTTTGCCGATACTAATACCCCCTACTCCATGCTTTACAGCGGATATGGGAGCTATAGCTGGATAGATGCAGGAAATACTTTTAATACTATGAGAATTAATGAATTTATAAGCGATAGATTTACTCATGCTTTTATAAAACACGATTTCGGTAGTTTACTATTTAAAACAAAAAAATGGCAACCCGAAATTGCCTTACTTACAAATATAGGTTGGAGCGATTGGAGTAAAAAAGATATTGAAGGACAAACAAAAGAACCATACAATAAATTTTATTTCGAATCGGGCATTCAATTTAATTATATACTCCGAGCTTCATTTATAGGTTACGGTTTTGGTACCTACTATCGCTATGGTGCATATCATTTACCCAATTTAATCGACAATTTTGCCTTTAAACTAACTCTTACTTATAGTTTATGATTCATTAAATCATTAAGTTCTGAAACCATCTGCTCGATTTCTTCATCACTATAATTCTTCTCTTTTGCCGCTTCGTACAAAGTACCCCAAACAGGAGCTCCACAGCGTATGCATACAATATCTTTATCAGATAAATAGTTTACCGATTCCGGCAAAATCTCTAATAAATTCTCTACATAAATTGATTTTTCTATTTTTTGTGCCATTGTTTTACTTTTATTGATATAATAACAGGATTCATAACATAATTGTTATAATTCCTTTTAATATTTACATTTTAACATGTTTTTTTAACGCTTTTTTTAAAAATTTTGCTTGATTTAATTGAATTGTATAATGAAGTTTTTGTAACTTAGCTACATAACCAAAAAACACACCATCTTGAAATCAATTTTAAATTTTCCGGTAAAACGTATTTTTAAGTTCTTTTTTGTATTAGTTAGCTTATTAAGTCTCCCTTTTTACAACTTTGCTCAAACAACAGTACCGCTTTATGAAACATTTGATAA
>JAQVOJ010000058.1:0-3423 GCA_028702675.1 Bacteroidales bacterium | reverse complement strand
TGAAATCAATTTTAAATTTTCCGGTAAAACGTATTTTTAAGTTCTTTTTTGTATTAGTTAGCTTATTAAGTCTCCCTTTTTACAACTTTGCTCAAACAACAGTACCGCTTTATGAAACATTTGATAAGGATGCTGTAATAGAAATTCAAGATTATTACACAAGAACTTGCGAGCAGTTTGTTATAAATGGTTCTATACAATTATTTGGACCAAAAAGTATAGTAAGATTACTTGTTGTTACAGAAGATAATACGGAGTATCTTGTTGCAGAAGCATACCCGCTTATTTGTAGCGACACATATTTTCAGCTTTATGATTATGGTGAGGAAAGTAAATATTTGCCTGAAAGGACAAAGATTATTTGTTTAAAGATATATATAGAAAATGCAAATATTACAATTGATAATTTCAAAATTTCTAACATAAAATACAAAAATTACGAACAAACTGCCTACAATCATAAGGAATTTATAGCTAACCAAAAAGTTACAAATGCTAATGCTAAGTTAGCTAATGAGGATATGCTTTGGCGAGCAAGAATTACTAATTATGCTTTACTGCCATACGCAAATAGAGCAAAGTATTTCCCAGATAATAAATACTTTACTGATGGGTATGAGTTTTATGGTGGTGGTATATTTAGTGATTTTTCATCTAAAAGTGGATATGGTGAAGTACCGCAGTTGCCTCAATTAGACTATATTGAAACTCCTATTGACTCAGGATATGTTAAGGCATCATATTTTGATTGGAGGGAAGCACACGATGCAAACAATCCATCAAGTTTTTATTTCGACAATAATCCTGATTCAGTTTATTATTGGTCAAATAATCAACTCAATTTATATGTTGAGCAAGGTAATGGTTGGCTTACTTCTGTAAAACAACAAACAACTTATAGCGGTGGAATTAATTCATTTATTTATCCTTCTACAAGAGTTTGTCCTAATGGTTGTTTTATTTATGGACCTACTTCGGCAACTGAAGCTTGCTTCAATCTTTATAGTAACGCACACCACAATTACGATTTTTCTGAACAGTATTTAATGGAATTAGGATACAATGCTACAAATGATAAATATGTAGGAGGAACTTGCATAAATAATTATGTTAACAGAGTTTTCCCTTACAACACTCTTATTAATGAAGGAGATTTTTGTTTTTTAACAGATACATTTTATACATATAGTTTACATATTTTAGATAGTGTGTTATTTATTGCAACATCCGATATAAGCATTGTTTTTGATGGAGACCTTAATGATTTGCAAATCACACAGTACGACTCTGTAAATAAAATATACACACATAGAGATACCATTTATGTTGGTTTGGATTATATCATTTATGATAATCAACTCATTAAGCCTAATTATAATTCTGGTGGCATTGTAGATAAAATAATGCAACGTATAAGAGATTATGGTGCTGTTAATGAATCATTTTTACCATGGCAAGATACACTCTTATTTGGAGATACAATTTATGAAAATCAACAATTAGAATATAGGGTTAAAATTGATGATTATATTAGCAATTTAAAATCCGAAAACGATGTTAAATGGTTTTTAATAAATAATGGGCCAACTGCAGGAACTCCGAGAATGGGACACGCATGCACCCTTGTAGGATTTGGTATAGTTACCCCAGGAGATACTATTGATTTGGATGGGGGCTGGGGAAATAATCAGAAAGTTGTACAGATGTTTCATCCCTTTATTGGACAAACTTATTGGATTTTTAAAGAACAAAACGGGATTGGTTTTGGCGAAGGTGGATATGTAAAAATCTTAATTGGTGAAATGTATAATAACTATGGATTCCCAAATACTTATTTTGTTAAAAAAAATGTATATGATACTGAAAACAGTATTTCTATACCTGTTTATGATGCAGATGGAGATGGATATTGCTTCTGGGGCTTGGGAGATAAACCCGAAGGTTGCGATACTTGCCCTAATATTCCAGACTGTAATGACAACAATCCTTTTCTTCATCATTATGACGGAAATATGCGTTGTATGCCCGATTGCGACTCATTAGCTCTTCTTACATCTGAAATACCTCCTGTTATAATATCAGATACTACAATAAAAAATGGTTTTATTTTATACGATATTACTGTTGATAACAATACTATGCTTACACTAGAAGGGGAAATTTTTATTAATAATAATGTGAAGATTACTGTAAATCATGGTTCAACACTATATCTTAAAGGAGCACACTTACAATCTTATTGCGGGAATAAGTGGAAAGGGATTATTCTTAATGGAAATAGAGACTCTTCAATAGGTATTACTGGATATTCTATGCTTATGGCAAGTGGCGCTGTATTAGAAGATGCCGAAACAGCAATAACCGGAGATGTTGGGGCTATTGTTAATGCACAAGGATGTACTTTTAGATTTAACAAGTTTGATGTTGTATTAAAACCTTTCGTCTTTAGCTCATATAGCTCACAGGTAAATAATATTAGTAATGCCAAATTTATTAATTGCAAGTTTTACACCTTTAATGACACTACTATTAATTATGAAATTTCTAATGTAGGTCTAATTTGCGTTAAAGGGGTGCAATTTAAAAACTGCCATTTCAAAGACTGGAGAATTGATGATGATGATACATTTAGTAGAGCAGGAATTGTTTGTTTAGGCAGCGGGTGTAAAGTTTATACAACAGAAAGTGGTATCCCAAATAGTTTCGAAAATATGCAATACGGAATTTATAGTCAATCAAACCATTTCTTACCTTTAGAAATTGAAAACTATAATTTTATAAATTGCCTTAGAGGTATATATTTAAACGATTCATATAATGCATATATTGTAAATAACACTTTTAATATCCCTAACAGGGATGAAATTCCCAATGAAATTCCTTACGGCATTTACATGGATGTTTGCAAGAACTTTAGAATCGAAAACAATACCTTAACAGTAGAACGAAGATCAACACAACAAATACATTATGCAACCCCTTGCGAAACTTTTGCAGGTATTATTACAAAAGATTGCAGCGAAAGTACAGACGAAATTTATCGAAACTACTTCAGCAAAAATGCTACCGCAGTACAGGCTATTGGTGAAAATAAAGATTATATTTATGACGAATATGGAGTGTCTGTTACATGCAACGATTTTGACAACAACACATACGACATATTCGTAACACCCGATATCGATAACCCCTATGCCGATACACTAAATACCGGTATTGCACAATACCAGGGTAGCGATAATTTTCCTGCAGGTAATTTATTTACCGATTCTATATATGAAGAATTATCATTGATAACTATTAACTGGGGCGACTTCACTAACATATACAACGATGCCGAATTCTTTAACTATTACTACAACGATACTACAGGTTACCCAGATAGTCTTGGATACCACAGGCTATACCCTTTGCATGTTGCTG
>JAQVOJ010000057.1 GCA_028702675.1 Bacteroidales bacterium | reverse complement strand
GAAGGAGGTGCTTTGGCGATAAATGATACAGATTTTATTAATAGGGCAGAGATTATATGGGAAAAAGGAACTAACAGAGCAGAATTTTTTCGTGGTGAGGTAAATAAATATGGATGGGTTGATACAGGTTCTTCTTTTCTTCCGTCTGAAATTACTGCTGCTTTTTTATATGCACAATTAGAGGAATATGATAAAATACAGAAAAGGAGATTAGAAATATGGCAGTTGTATTACGATAAACTACTACCTCTCTTTAACAATAGCCAAATTAGATTTCCTTTAATACATGATTTCTCTACAAATAATGCACACATGTTTTATATTATTTGCAAAGATTTACAAGAAAGAAGTGAACTGATTAAGTATTTGAGAGAAAAAAGTATATCTGCAGTCTTTCACTATCAGGCTTTGCACAGAAGCGATTATTATGAGAAAAACTCCAGTAGCTATCGTAATAGTCTTGAGCTTACCAATTGTGATGAATATACTGATAAACTAGTACGTTTACCTTTATTCTATAATCTTTCTGATAATGAAGTTGAGTATATTTGTAGTACTATAACAGATTTTTATAAGCAGTAATACTCTATGCTAAGTTTAGATTATTTTAGAAGAACATTTGATTCATATTACACAGGTTGGGATTTTGCAATATTACCTTTTATTTTAATTGCTGTATGGTTGTATGGCAGGGCAAGGCAGAATAAAAAAATAGAAAATAATCAGGCATATAGTTACTATACTAGGGCACTTATGATAAAAGTAATAGGAGCAGTATTATTCTGCTTGGGTTATACAATGGTTTTAAGAGGCGGTGATACAACATTATATTTTTGGAGCAGTAACTCTTGTGCTAATTTAGCATATAGCGATTTTGGAGCATATTGGCAGATATTGAAGGGAAATATTAATGCAGAAACACTATCAGCATTTAATAGCGAAACGGGGTATGTTTCTTATACAAGAGATATGAGAGCATTTAGTGTTGTTCGTTTAACTTCAATTTTTAGTTTATTTGCAGGTCGTTCGTATTTGATTACAACTATTTTACTGAATCTTGTATTATTTAATGCTTTTTGGAATTTTTTTAAGCTTTTACATAGTATTTATCCGGATTTGATAAAACCTTTATTTTGGGGGATATTTCTAATTCCTTCTGTTGTATTTTGGGGTAGTGGGATTTTAAAAGACTCTTATACAATGGCTGCCACTCTGTGGTTTATTTCTAGTTTCTATTATATTATAATTAAGTTCGACAAAAGCAAACTTATTTCTAGTATTATATATGCTATTATTTCTATATTCATATTTATAACGATTAAACCCTATATTCTTTTTGCATTAATTATAGGTTTAGCTATCTGGTTTGTGTTTGGATATATTCAAAAAATTAGAAATCCGTTTTTTAGAGTTTTTGCTTTGCCTATTCTCCTTGTGCTAGCTACTGTTGGAGGAGGCGCAGCTTTAATAAAGGCAACTGAAAGTTCCGGTGGTTTTTATAGCTCACCCGAAGCAATGATGGAAAGAGCTGTTATTATACAAAACGATCTGACGCAAGATTATTACGGTACTAATAGTTTTGATATTGGGAGTTTTGATGCTTCTTATACGGGGATATTGTCAAAAGCTCCTGTAGCAATCGTTGCAGGATTATTTAGACCATTTATATGGGAAGCTAGTGGACCTACTTTAATAATTTCAGCATTGGAAAACATCTTTATTCTGGTTTTGCTGATGATTGCTGTTTTCGGTAGAGGTATAAAGAATTTCTTTAAACAATTGTCTAGTAATCATTATTTGATCTTCTCATTTACATTTACCTTAATCTTATCGTTGATGGTAGGTCTAACTACTGCAAATTTTGGAGCTCTAGTGCGATATAAAATACCTTATATGCCATTTCTTATTACATCGCTATTAATAATTTACAATAATCAAAAAATAATTAAAAACGAAAAAGGGGTGAAAGTTTCTACTTATCAAAATAACAATGAATAAAATTTTAAAACTGCGAATAGATAAGTATTTAATACTAATTATTGCATTAGCACTATTGGTACGTTTAGTGTTTACCTTGTTTTTTGCTGAAACATATTTTGGTAAAAACGATTTTTATGTAATGGGAGATACTAATACTTATATGAGAATGGCAACAAATCTTGTTGACCATGGAACATATAGTACATCGCCCAATAATCCTGAAGGTGTTGCTGCTCGTTTGCCAGGTTATCCTCTAATACTGGCTCTAATATATTTAATAAGTGGGAAAAGCATTATTCTAAGTTTTTATATTGTTATCGGATTACAAATTCTAATAGATGTTTTAAGTCTTTACTTTTTATATCATATCAGCTTAAGGTATTTGAAAACGAGACGAATAGCTCTGATAACAAGTTTACTTTATGCCTTATATCCATTTATTCTTGTATGGGTACCTGTGGTAGCGACAGAGACTTTCTCAGTTTTCTTCATGCTCTGGGGTTTAATGGTCTTAGGTAATGCCCAAAAAATTAGAAACTGCTTGTTTGGCGGTGGTTTGTTAGCACTTAGTGTATTTATGCGACCACAATTATCTGTACTAATAGTAATTTTTATGGGGGTGTATTTTATTACTAATATAAAATCATTTAAAACAGCATTTATTTCAGTATCATTTATGGCAATAGGATTTGGTTTAGTTTACTCGCCTTGGATAATTCGTAATTATATTTTGCTAGATAAGATTATAATATTTCAAAGAATTACCGGTGGCATACCTACTTTTAATTCTGATGTTAAAGCTGTGAGAAAATACATTTACTCAATAAAATCTGAATGGGATCCGCAGTTTTTTCAAATTGTAAGAAACGAGGAAGTGGATTGGCCGGAAATTGCGTTCATATCCCAAGAAGATAGTTTAATGTTAAAACGAGCAGAATATTTAGCAAAAAACTGTGGGTCGGGTATAAGTTACTGGGCAGAATATTGGAATAAAGAAAATACGAGAATGCCTGATAGCTTATCGTGTAACGATTCAATTGTGTATTATTTTAATACTTTACGAAAACGGCAAATTGAGGCTAATCCTTTTAATTATTATGTTAAAATACCATTAAATAATTTTAGCAAGGCATTGTTTAAAACAAGTTATGTTAAAGAAAAACGAAGCATGATTTCTCTAATTGGAAATTTGTTGTTCGTTTACCGCAGTTTATTACTAATAATGGGACTGATAGGAGTTTTCATTATGATGTGGAAAAAGAATTTGCTTGCTTATGTTATTTTCATCTTTTGGGGAACTGTATATTTTTATTTGTGTTTTGTAACAAGAAACTTAGAAATGCGTTACTTTCTTAATAATGATGTGCTTATGTTAATCCCTGCAGCATTTTTAATAAACTATGTCTTAGATTATCTTAAGAACAAAAAGGCAATAAAAAATCCCGACTACTAAGCAGCCGGGATTTTTTGAAATATCTATAAATATCTATTTTATTCTTCTGCTTTCAACATTACTCTAATGTATTCGGAGTGATTTAAATATTTTTTAGCTGCTTTTTGAAGTTTTTCTTTATCAAGACCATTTACAATAGATTCAAACATATCTATGTCTTCGTGAGTAATGCTACCTTGATCTAATTCTTTTAACTTCGATAACCAGTATGAATTTTCTTTTATGCTTGTTTCGTGTTCGCGACGCATTTTTTCTTTCATTTTGGCAATGTCATTTTCTTCAGGTCCGTTTTCCATGAGCTTGTCTATTTCAGCAAATACGCCTTCAGTTAGTTCTTCTGAACGCTCAGGATCACAAGTAAAGAAAATAGTTGTGCTATATTTAGATTCAGGGTGTTGTTGTTGATTTGGATAAGCTCCGATTGTATAAACACCACTTGCTTTTTCGCGAATTTCTTCTAAAAGCTTGGTTGAAAGAATCATATTTATAGCATTTTGAGTAAGTCTTTCTTGATAAGTGTAATCCATTTTTCCATTAAGGTACATCATTACCATACACTTAGCATCAACACCTTTGTTTACAGTTTTGTCAACAATGCCTTTTGGTGTTCGTATTCCTAAATCGCGATAATTTTCGGTTCGTCCTACTTTTGGTAAACTTCCGAGATATTGCTCAACAAGCTTTTTAGTCTCCTTTTTGTTAATATTACCTACAAAATAAAAGGTAAAGTTTCCAGGATCACCAAAACGATGTTCAACAATTTTCTTAATGCTTCTATAATTGGTCTGGTCAAGCAATTCGGGAGTTAAAACTCTACGTCTTGGGTGATAATTTGCCATGGTAACTCCAAGTGTGTCTTGCCATGCTTGCTGAGGATCCGATTTTGCGTTTTCAAGCAATCCCTTTTGTTTATTAATATATGAATTGTAAGCCGATTCAGTTACACGTGGTTTTGTAAATGATAGATGAATCAGTTGTAACATTGTTTCAAAATCGTTTATTGAACATGAACCACGTAAACCTTCACTAAGTTCACCTATATATGGATATACATTAGCATTTTTTCCGGCTAAGTGTTTTGTTAATTCTTGTTTGTCGAAATTCCCTAAACCACTTTCTATTGCTACATCAGCAGCTATATCGGCATTAATATCGTCTTCTAATTCATAAACAGAATTACCACCCCAACTGAATGCTTCAAAACGAATTTCGTCTTTTTTGTGTTCTGTTGGCATAACAACAACTCTTACACCATTGTCAAGAGTCCATGTTTCGTAACCTAATTTTTTATTTTTTTCTTTATTTTTCACTTTTCCTTTTGGAGGTAATTCTGCTATTAAAGGTTCGTTTCTTACTTCATCAACATAAGCTTCTACCTCAGTAGAGTTAAACTTATTGTAAGTACTTAAAACATCTTCTTTGCTTGGGATAATTACACCATCTTTTTCTGGCATCATTACCGATATTACAAGGTTTTCTTCGGTTACAACACTTTTTGCAAGTTCATTTACTTCGTCAATGCCAATCCCATTCATTAAGTTTTTGTATAGTTCATATTCAAATTCTATACCTGTTACAGGGCTGTGAGGAGGTAAGAAATTGCTTACTAATTCAGTTGCAATAGATGCAGATTTACGCTTTTCTCTTTCATTATATTGTTTTTCAACTGATTTTAGTAAGGATGCTTTTTCTCTTTCTAATTCTGTTTCGGTAAATCCATGTATATCCATTCTACGATTTTCGGTAACAATAGCTTCCATTGCAGCATCGAAATTATTGTTTTGCAAAACTGCTAAAGACATATATACTGCTTTAGGTCCGATAAAGTCTGTATAAGCAGAAGAAGCTTGAACAAATGGAGGGTTTTCTTGTAGGCTTAGCTCTTGTAAACGCTTGTTTATCATACTATTAAGCAATCCCTCAATGATGCTTTGTCTATAGTCGCCAACAGTTTTTATTTCTTTTGATTCATGCTTATAGAACATCCAAATCATTCCCATAGGTGCTTCCGGGTCTGAAGCTACAGAAATAATTGTTTCTTTGTGATTAGGGATATCAATTATTTCTCTATGTCTAGCATTTTCTTTAGCAGGAATTTTTGAGAATAATTCTTTAACTTTTGTTTCCATCTGTTTTCCATCGAAATCGCCAACTATAACAAGTGCCTGTAAGTCTGGTCTGTACCATGTATTGTAGAAGCGTTTAAGAACATCATATTCGCAACTGTCAACTACACTCATCAATCCTATTGGTAATCGCTCGGCATACTTAGAATTATGAAACAATACTTTAAACATTTCGCGTTGCATTCTGTCCATAGCACCTTGTCCCATACGCCATTCTTCATGAATTACTCCGCGTTCTGCATCAATTTCTTCATCTTCGAAACTAACTTGGTGAGCCCAGTCGTACAATACCAATAATCCTTTATCAAGCATTTCGGCACTATCAAGAGGAATTGTAATTCCATAAACTGTTTCATCGAATGAGGTATATGCGTTTACATCAGCGCCAAATTTCATACCTGTTGATTCAAGATAATTAATCAATTCGTGTTTTGGGAAATTTTTAGTTCCATTAAAAGCCATGTGTTCGCAAAAGTGAGCAAGACCTCGTTGATCCTCGTCTTCAAGAACTGAACCTGCATGTACAGCAAGCATAAGTTCTGCACGATTTTCGGGGGTCGGATTTTCTTTGATGTAATATGTAAGACCGTTGTCTAACTTACCATAAATTATGGTTTCATCAAGAACTAACTCATCATCTAAATTAATTGTTTGTGCATTTGCAAAAACAACGAATAAAAACAATGAAAACAATAAAAAGAGACATTTTCTCATAACTATAAAATTTAAAATTCTTTAAAATATAATAAGCTTATAAAAACAAAATTAAACTATTTGTTTTTACCATCAATTAATAAAATGTTAAACTACAATTTTTCTACATGATTCATTTAATGTTATCAATAAGTTTTAATCCACATTTTGAACAATAAATGTCATTATCTACATCGTATTCGTAATTGCATCTTGGACAGTTTTGTTGCTTTTTTTTGATTTTGGACATTTCAACTGTAACAATTCCCGTAGGCACAGCTATAATAGCATAACCCAATATCATTGTAAAACTCGCAATTATTTTTCCTATTGCTGTAACAGGAGTTATGTCACCAAATCCTACAGTTGTAACAGTTACAATCGTCCAGTAAATACTAGTTGGAATATTTGTGAATCCATTTTCGGCACCTTCAACCATATACATTATTGTTCCTATTACTAAAACTATTGTAATTACTCCAAAAAGGAAAACACTAATTTTAGCCCAACTATCTTTAAGAGCTTTTATAATTACTCTACCTTGGTTTGTGTACCTATTTAATTTAAATACCCTGAACAATCGTAAAAGACGAAGTGCTCTTATTATTACAAGACTTTGGGCACCAGAAAAAACAAATACTAAAAATGTGGGTATGATAGAAAGCAAATCAATAATTCCGAAAAAACTAAACACATAACTTTTTACGCTTCGAGTTGAATAAATTCTCAAGAAGTATTCAATTGTGAAAATTCCTGTAATAATATATTCTGCCAAAAGTAGTTTGTTCCCATACTTGTCGTGAAGTCCTTCAACAGAATCGAGCATTACAAGAAATACATTAAGTAGTATAAAAATAAGTAAAAAAACATCAAAAGTTTTTCCTGCCTTAGTATCGGTATGGAAAATAGTTTTGTAAAGTCTGTTTCTAAGTTTTGTTCTTTTCATTTTATACTTTTAAGCTAATTCGATAAAATTACTAATTTTGACAAAAATAATATATAAAATGTCCAAAGATATTATAATTAAAAATTTTGCTGAGGCAACAGAAGTGTTGAATAATTTTATTTCTGATGAGAATAATCTTAGAAAAATACAATCTGCAGGATTACTTATGTCAGATTCTTTAAAGAAAGATTGTAAAATTATTGCATGTGGTAATGGCGGAAGCATGTGCGATGCAATGCATTTTGCCGAAGAGTTGAGTGGTAGTTTTGCGGGTAAGCGAAAACCACTTGCGGCAGTTGCAATATCGGACCCCGGACATATTTCATGTGTAGCTAATGATTTTGGATTTGAGTATATTTTTTCACGATATGTTGAAGCAATTGGAAATGCTGGCGATGTACTTTTGGCAATAAGTACAAGTGGGAACTCTAAAAACATCATTAATGCCGCCAAAACAGCAAGAAAAAAGGGAATGTCTGTAGTTTCGTTAACAGGAAAAGATGGAGGCAAACTATCAACTATAAGTGATATTGAAATAAGAGTTGATTGGCATAAAAACAGCGACCGTATTCAAGAAATACATATTAAAGTAATACATAGCTTAATATCTCTAATTGAGAATGAATTATTCTAGATTATTCAAGAAATAATTTAATCCTAAAACTTAACTTCTTTAAAATTACAAGTCAAGACTTATTCCTTTAGGTATTAAATTAGAAATGTCGCCACCATTTTTATAAACTTCTCTTACTGTCGAAGATGTTATAAACGAATGTTCGGGCAAGGTAAGTAGAAATACTGTTTCAATTTTCTTATCCATCATTTTATTGGTTTGAGCAATGGCTCTTTCGAATTCAAAATCGGCAGAAGTGCGTAATCCTCTTAGTATAAATTTAGCCCTTACCTCATCGCAATAATCTACTGTTAATCCCGAATAGGTTTTAATTTCTACTTTTTCGTCATCTTTAAAAAGTTCTTCTATCCATTTTTTTCGATGGTTAAGCGGAAAGTAATCTTTTTTATCATCATTAATACCTATGCCTATTATAATTTTATCAAAAAGGGGCAATGCTCTTCTCACAATCGATTCGTGCCCTGCTGTAAACGGGTCGAATGAGCCGGGAAATAATGCTATACGTTCCATATAATTAATTTTAACTATTTATTTATTTGATATTTTTGACCATGAGTCTCTCAATTCCACAATTCTATTGAAAATGGGTTTTTGAGGAGTGCTGTCGTAATCCACTACAAAATATCCTTTTCTTTCAAATTGAAATTTTTCTTCAGGTTTGGCATGTTTTAAAGATGCTTCTGCTAATGCTGTTATTGTCTTTAATGAATCAGGATTTAATCCCTCTTTATAATCTTTTTCCTCTGGCAAATCATCGGGAAAAGCTTCTTTAAATAACCGGTCGTAAAGTCTTAGTTCGATAGGTATAGCATCTTGAGCGTTTACCCAATGTATTGTCCCTTTCACTTTTCTCCCATCGTTTGATTTTCCGCCTTTAGTTTCAGGATCGTAAGTGCAATGTATTTCTGTAATATTCCCATTAATATCTTTTACAACATCAGTACATTTTACAAAATAAGCATATCTTAAGCGGACTTCGTTTCCCGGACTTAAGCGAAAATATTTTTTGGGAGGTTCTTCCATAAAATCATCCCTTTCAATATATAATTCTTTGCTAAAACTTAAAGTTCTTTTACCTGCTTCTTCTTTTTCAGGATTATTAACAGCTTCAAGAGTTTCTGTTTGGTTTTCGGGATAATTTGTAATAATAAGTTTTATTGGATCTATAACAACAAGTACGCGGTTTGCCTTGAAATTTAAATCTTCGCGGATACAGTATTCCAATAGGCTTACATCAATCGTGTTTTCGCGTTTCGCTACGCCAATTCTCTCTGCAAAATTTCTGATAGATTCAGGAGTATAACCTCTTCTTCGTAATCCGCTTATAGTTGGCATTCTAGGGTCGTCCCACCCATTTACGTAATTACCTTTAACCAGTTCTAATAATTTACGTTTACTCATTACGGTGTATGTAAGGTTCAAACGTGCAAATTCAATTTGACGAGGACGGTAAACACCTGTAATAATTTGGTCTAAAAACCAGTCGTATAAGGGACGATGCACCTCGAACTCCAAAGTGCATATGGAGTGAGTTATGCCTTCGATATAGTCGCTTTGCCCGTGAGCATAATCGTACATTGGATATATACACCATTTATCGCCTGTTCGGTGATGAGATTGTTTGAGTATCCTATACATAATAGGGTCTCGCATATGCATATTAGGAGAATTCATATCCACTTTTGCTCGTAAAACCATACTACCTGTTTCGAACTCTCCATTTTTCATGCGTTCAAATAAATCAAGACTCTCTTCAAATGGACGATTACGATAAGGACTCTCAATACCTTTTGATCTTGGATTTGTGCGTTGTTCGCTAATTTGTTCAGGAGTTTGCTCATCTACATAAGCTTTACCTTTTTTTATTAGCTCTATTGCCCATAAATATAATTGTTCAAAATAATCTGAAGCAAAACATAGATTATCCCATTCAAACCCTAACCATTCTACGTCTTTTTTTATCGACTCAACATACTCCATCTCTTCTTTCGTAGGATTTGTATCATCGAAACGTAAATTACATTTTCCTTTAAATTTATTTTTTAATCCAAAATTTAAGCATATCGATTTAGCATGACCTATATGTAAATAACCATTGGGCTCGGGAGGAAATCGAGTAATAATAGTTTCGTACTTACCCGTTTTAAGTTCACCTTCTATAATTTCTTCAATAAAATTAAGTTGATTTTTTGTTTCATTTTCCATAAAGACCAATATTTGTTGATGCAAAATTAAAATATTATCAAATCGGTACATACATGATTTTTTCTTTATTTTTGGTCGAGAATAATAAGCTATGAATTTTAAAGGTATTATCAGTTTTGTTTTATTGGTTTTAGGTATCAATTTATCGTTTTCAATTGGTGTGCATAAGTGTGAGGTCGAAAATGGTGTAATAGACTTAAGCAAAGGGATTCAAAACAAAAATGAAGTAATAAAACTTTGTGGAGAATGGGAATTTTACCCCAATCAATTTATAGGTATTGATGAGTATAAATCGAACAAGAATTTAAAACCTGTTATAAAGCATATACCATCATTTTGGACTAAAGAAGAGTTTAAAAACAACAAAAAAGGGACAGGTTTTGGTACATATCATTTATTGATTATTGTTAATCAAGATACTAAGCTTCATGGATTAGCTTTTTTTGACATCTTTTCTTCATATAGATTATTTGCTGATAATGAACTAATTGCGGCGGTAGGAGTACCTGCCAAAACGAAAAAAAGCTATTATCCCGAACTAAGAAATGTTTTTAAGGTATTTAGATCAGATAATGATAGTGTTCACGTTTTTGTTCAAGTATCAAATTTTTCACACAGATTAGGTGGAATTACAAAAACTCCAATTCTTGGGACATATTCGGCTATTAGGAGTATTGAAAAGCAGTTGCTTATGAGCGATATTTTCTGCATAAGCATTTTATTTATTTCAGCATTTATGTTTTTTGTACTATATATTTTTATGAAAAGGGAATATGCTTATTTGCTTTTCGCTTTGTATAGTTTTATTGCCTTTATAAGTTTATTTGTTATAAATATTTTACATATTTTCAGCTTTACCCATTTGTCGTTTAATGCAGTAATAAAAATCCAATATATTACAATTTATTTGATGATAAGTACATTATTACTTTATATTTATTATCTATATCCTTTAAAATCAGAGAAAATACGAGTTTTTATTATTTGTGCAATTAACTTGTTACTTGTTGCCCTATCTGCTGTTTTACCCGTTTATCTCCTTTCTTGGGTAATACATTATTCCAAATTTATAATTACACTTACTATTGTTTATGGAGTGTTTTATGCAATAAACATTTTAAAACGAAAAGAAGAAATGAGTTGGATAATGATTGTAGGACTAAGTCTTATTACAATAACTAGCTCTGTTGATTTATATATGTCGACACATTATTTACAATTAGCAAATTCTGTATCAAGAATCGGAATATTATTATTTATCCTTTCTCAAATATTTTTACTATTGAAAAAATTTGTTGATACACAAAACCAATTAGAAAAGCTTACCAAAGACTTAAAACACATCAACAATAATTTAGAGAAAATTGTAAATAGCAGGACGCAAAAACTAAAATCACAAAAATTAAATTTAGAGGATCAAAGAAGGCAACTTAAAAAAATTGTTAAAACAAAAAATAAACTTTTCAGCATAATCGGGCACGATTTACGAAGTCCAATAGGCATTGCCAATATGTATGCCGACACTATGTTAGAAGATAAAACCTTAAAATCAAAACAACATGAAATGTTAAAGTTTATATCGGATAGTAGTTCTGCTGCATTACACTTATTAAATAATTTGTTGATGTGGGGAAAAAGTGAAACAGGTACAGTTATATATCGTCCTACATATTTTGATATACAAGAACTTTTTGTAGAATCGATAAACCAATTTAAAGGTGCAATGGAAGCAAAAGACCTTAAATTTACGATAAATTCGGAGAATCAAATAATTTTTGCTGATAGATTTATGATTTTTATGGTAGTAAATAATGTCCTTAGTAATGCAGTAAAATTCTCAGAACCTGGAAAAATAATAAAAGCAACCATACATAATATCATTATTCGTAAACGAAAAAATGTTGTAATACAAATTGAAGACGAAGGAGTTGGTATGTCGCCAGAACTCATCGAGACAGTATTAAAAACTAATGAATACATTTCGCAAAGAGGAACAAAAAATGAGAAAGGAAGTGGATTAGGCTTAAAGATATGCAGAGATTTTATAAAACAGAATAATGGTAAGTTTAACATATTATCTGAAAAGGGAAAAGGTACAACAATAGAAATTATAATACCGGTAAAAATATGGGATTAATACAAATAGAAGGAATGGAGTTTTACGCTTATCACGGACATTATCCCGAAGAAAAGATAAGCGGACATAAGTTTTTAATTGATCTAAGCATGTGGACAGATACTTCTAAAGCAGAACTAAGCGATAGTATAAGCGATGCCTTAAATTACCAAACAGCATATATTATTGTAAAAACCTGTATCGAACAATCTAATTACAATTTGCTTGAGCGAATTGCCAGAACAATACTTGATACATTATTTGAGAAGTTCTTAAATCTTGAAAAGGCTATGATAAAGATAAGGAAAATAAACCCTCCAATGGGTGGACAAATTAATAGTGTAAGTGTAAGTATAGAAAAATATAGAGATTAAAATTTTAACTTCTATCTTTGCTAATTATATATAAAAAAACAGAAAAATGTCAGAAGTTACCGTAACACTCGAAACAGCAAAAACACTTGGGTTAAATGAAGAAGAATTTGAACTTATTCAGAAATATATGGGTAGAATTCCAAATTTTACCGAGCTAAGCATCTATTCTGTAATGTGGTCTGAGCATGCTTCTTACAAAAACTCTATTACTTGGCTAAAAACCTTACCTCGCGAAGGTGGCTGCTTGCTTACAGGTGCCGGAGACGAAAATGCAGGCTTGGTTGATATTGGGAATAATCTTGCTTGTGCTTTTAAGATAGAATCACATAACCACCCGTGTGCAGTAGAACCTTATCAGGGAGCTGCTACAGGAGTTGGAGGTATTAATCGCGATATTTTTACGATGGGTGCTCGACCTATTGCACAACTAAATTCACTTAGGTTTGGAGACATTAAAAATCCCCGTACTCAATGGTTACTAAAAGGTGTTGTAAAGGGTATTGGAGATTATGGAAACTCGTTTGGTGTCCCTGTACTTGGTGGCGAGGTATTTTTCGACAACAGCTTTACTACCAATCCTTTAGTTAATGCTATGAGTGTTGGTATTATGGAAAAAGGAAAAATGATTTCTGCTATAGCTAAAGGAAAGGGAAATCCTGTTTATATAGTTGGTTCATCTACAGGTAAAGACGGTATTCACGGAGCTACTTTTGCATCAGCCGATATTACCGAAGACTCTGCTGATGATATTCCTTCGATTCAGGTTGGAGACCCTTTTCAGGAGAAATTATTGCTAGAAGCAAGCCTCGAATTAATGGATACCGGAGCAGTAGTAGGAATGCAAGATATGGGAGCAGCCGGAATTATTTGCTCAACTTCAGAAATGTCAGAAAAAGGGAATTCGGGAATGATAATAGACCTTTCTAAAGTTCCATTACGCCAACAAAACATGGAAGCATGGGAAATATTATTATCAGAATCGCAGGAAAGAATGTTAGTAGTTGTTGAAAAGGGTAAAGAAAAAATTGTTGAAAAGGTTTTTGATAAATGGGATTTAAACTGCAAGCAAATTGGTGAAGTAATTGACGAAGATATGTTGTATTTTCACTATAAAGGTAAATTGGTTGCTCAAGTAAAAGCTTCTACATTAGTGCTTGGCGGTGGTGCTCCTGTGTACGAAAGAGAGTATATTGCACCACAATACTTCAATGAAATAAAAACTGTAAATCCCAATGATATCGAAGAACCCGAAAACCTAAAGGATGTTGCAGACTTTATAATACAACATCCAAATATAGCATCAAAAAAATGGGTGTACGAACAATACGATACTATGGTGCGTACAAATAATATTACAACCAACAAACCATCAGACGCAGGAGTTATTAATGTAAAAGGAACAAATACAGCCTTGGCAGTTACTACCGATTGTAATAGTAGATACGTAAAAGCTAATCCCGAAATTGGTGCAATGATAGCTGTTGCCGAAGCTGCCAGAAATGTTGCTTGTACAGGTGCACGTCCTTTAGCTATCACTAATTGCCTAAATTTTGGCTCGCCATATAATCCTGAAGCCTATTGGCAATTTGTAATGGCAATAAAAGGTATGGGTGCAGCTTGTAGAAAATTTGATACTCCCGTAACCGGTGGAAATGTTTCGTTTTATAATCAAACAACTATAAATAATATTACCGGTCCAGTTTTTCCAACTCCTACAATAGGAATGCTAGGAATTATCGAAGACAAATCTTTGCACACAGGTTTATGCTTCTGCAAAAAGGGCGATCTAATATTCCATATCGGTAAAGTACGTAACGATATTAATAGTTCGGAATATCTGTACTCATATCATGGAATTAAAAACTCACCACCACCATATTTCGACCTAGATGAGGCTTATAATCTAAATAATCTTTTATTGCAACTTTCTGGTGCTAATCTTATTCGCTCATTACACGATGTTTCTGATGGTGGACTTTACGTTACTTTAGTAGAATCAGCAATCCCTAAAAATCTTGGCTTTGATATTACTACTGCTGCCGAAGTAAGAAAAGATGTTTTCTTGTTTGGTGAAGCTCAAAATCGCGTTATAGCTTCGGTTAGTCCCGATAAAGAACAAGATTTTATTGATATGATGATAGAAAACGATTTTCCGTTTTCGTTGCTAGGGCATGTTACTAAAGGTGAAATTAGAATAGATGATATCTCTTTTGGTTTTATCCGCGACATAAAAGAAAAATACGAAACTGCTTTAGAAAAATGCCTAGAATAATTGGCATAATAAAATGGTAAGACAAAAAAACAGTAATAAGATAATTTTTTTATTAAAAAAGACTCTTGCACTACCTTTTTTAATGATATTGATTACTCCTTTATACTCACAGCACGAAGGTATTCGTAGATATTTCACCGAGTATAATTACAATGTGTATCCATATAATACATACAGCTACTACAACGATACTCTGTTAACAGGTTTTCATCGTTTTGGTGCCACAAAATCAAATTTGTTTTTCACTACTGGTGAATTTGGTGCTCCAAATCTTTCTATGATTTTTAGTGAAAGACAAAAACATCCCGATTTTGTTTTTTTTGATAATTATTTGCCTTATGTTTTTACTCACGAAAGCATCAATTTTTTTGACACAAAAACTCCATTTACAATTGTAAGGTTTAATGGCGGTGCAAAAGAAACCGACGATATTAGGGTTATGCACACTCAAAACGTTAATCCAAGTTTTAACTTTGGAGCCGATTATCGTACTTGCAATTCAACCGGTCATTATCAGCAACAAACATCAAAAACTACTGCACTAAATTTATTTGCTTCTTATACTAAACATAGATATCAAGCACATGGCGATTTTATTTTTAATAAGCTAAATCATTTTAACAATGGTGGAATACAAAGTGATAGCTTACTGGAAAAAACAGAGTTACGTCCCGAAAATATTTCTGTAATTATGTCGAACTCATCTACTACTTTAGCTCAAACAGGATTTCAATACAGACATAGCCTAAGTTTTGGGCCGGCACATTATGATACTATTTTTGAAAATAAAGACACTCTTGTTGTTAAAAGCTTTAGAGGTAGAGCTGCCATTGAACAAATGATAAGTTACGACAGGTATTTCAGGCTTTATAACGACATCCCCTCTTCTTATTATAAAAATATATATATCGACTCTCTTCAAACACATGATTCTATTGCTCTTAAAAAAGTAAATCATGAATTAATGTTTAAATACCGTTTAGGTAATTATACAAATTCTAATTTATCGTATGTTGCAGCATCTTTGCTTAGTGATTTTAATTGGTATCATCAGTATAATGCAGATAATTTCTACTTAAATCACGGTATAAAATTAGTATATAGGCAAAATTTGGGTAATTACAGTTTATATGGTAACGCATCAAGTTACCTAATTGGGCATAATGCCGGAGATATCAGTATAAATATTGGAGCAAGAAAATTGTTAAAACCTGAAACGAAACATAACTTAATAGCAAATTTTCAGTATTCATTAAAAGAATTTGATTTTTGGGAAGAACATTATTATTCAAATCATTTTATTTGGGACTTCGAGCATATTAAGGGCACTAAAATAATTATCAATACTGAATACAGTTTTCAGCCATGGAAAATTTATTTAGGGATTGATTTTTATTATTTAAAAGATTATTTGATTTATGATTATTCTGCACTACCGCAGTTTGTGTCAGAAATAAATAAAATTGCATCTGCTAAACTAGGTAAGATATTTAGTGTAAAACCATTTTATTGGGATAATACTATTTATTATCAGTATGTTGAGCATATTGATAAACTTCCTGTTCCTCAACTAAGCGGGAAAAGTAACTTGTATTTTCAACATTATCTTTTCGAGAATAATTTATTACTTCAAGTTGGTTTAGATTTTTGGTATCATTCCGAAGTTTTCGGACCTGCTTATATGCCGGCAACAGGAGTTTTTTATTTTCAAGATAAGCGTAAAACCGGTAATTATTTTCTGTTAGATGCTTATGTTTCTTTCAAAGTAAAGCGGCTAAGGGCATTTTTTAGAATGGGACATATTAACGATTCATTTATGCCCCGTAATTATTTTAATATGCTACATTATCCTGACCGTCCTATGGCATTTAATTTTGGTATTAGTTGGGAATTTTATGACTAAAATTTGCATTGCAATAATTTTTTTTCGTATATTGCATACATGAAAGGCTTGATAATCAAAGCATTTTACATAATACTAACTGTTTTATTACTTTTTGCATGTAATAATCCTCAAACATGCAACATTGACAAACAGCCGCAATCCGCTGACTTAGTGGACATTATAAAAAGAGACACCCTAATTGCTGTAATAAGCACTAATTCGACTGATTATTTTGTTTATCGTGGTCAACCTATGGGTTTCCATTTTGAGTTAATTAAATTATTTGCTGATAACTTAGGATTAGAAACACGCGTAATTGTAGAAAATGATATTGAAAAGAGTATTGAACTAATAAAATCAAATAAAGCCGACATTCTTGCTCAAGGCATGACAATCACAAACTTAAGGCGTACAAAAATGTCATTTACTGTACCAATTGCTAAAACACGACAGGTTCTTGTACAGCAAATTAGCGATACAATGGTAAATTCAACCCTTGAGCTTGCAAACAAAACCATATATGTACAGAAAGGTACAGTTTTCATACAGCGACTTAAGCATTTATCAGAAGAAATTGCAGCACCCATTAATGTTGTTGAAATTGATAGCTTAGAGGTTGAACAAATTATTGCAAAAGTAGCCGATGGAACTTTTAATTATACGGTTTGTGACGAAAGTGTTGCTACAATGAACCAACGATATTACACTAATATTGATGCAAGTGTTGCTATAAGTCTTGAGCAATATATTGCATGGGCAGTACGAAAATCATCTCACAATTTACTTGATACTCTTAACAATTGGCTTTTAGATTATACAAAAACAGTAAGTTTTACACATTTATATAATAAATATTACAAGCATCCAGGTTTATTTCGTAATGTCAAAAGTGATTACTTTTCCGGAGCTAAAGGACAAATTAGCGATTACGACGAATTAATAAAGCAATATAGTAAAAGTATTGGTTGGGATTGGAGACTTTTAGCATCACTAATTTATCAGGAATCTCGTTTTAATCATGATGCAGTAAGTTGGGCCGGTGCATCGGGAATAATGCAAATTATGCCTGCAACTGCCGACATGTTAGGATTAAGCCCTGATGCAGGAATAGAAGCTCAAATTGAGGCAGGAACCAGACTAATAAAAATGATCGATAACAGAGTAGCCTCTGAAATAACTGATACCAGCACTCGTCAAAAATATATTCTCGCAGGATATAATGTTGGATACGGACATGTTGAAGATGCTATAAGACTTGCCGAAAAATATGGTGCTAACCCACATAAATGGGACGGAAATGTTGCAGAATATCTTATCCATAAATCAAATTATGAGTATTTTACCGATAGTGTAGTTAAGTTTGGATATTGCCCTGGTATTCAGCCAGTGCAGTATGTAAAAGAAATATTTGATAGATACGAACATTATAAAAATGTAATTCCCCAGTGATTTGATGAAAATATTTAATTATTTGATAAAAATATCTTTACAAGACTTGCTACATATTAAAATAATTGTATATTTGCACTCCCGTTTTGGGAGGTATTTTTATTGATAATAGTAAAGAAAGAAAATAAATAATATTATGGCACATCATCAGTCAGCAAAAAAAAGAATCCGCCAATCAGAAGCACGCAGACTTCGTAATAAATATTATGGACGTACTACCCGTAATGCAATAAGAAAATTTAGAAGTCTTACAGATAAGAAAGAAGCAGAAGAAATGTTACCCAAAATTTCATCGCTTCTTGATAGATTAGCTCAAAAGAATGTAATTCATAAAAATAAGGCTGCAAATCTAAAATCAAGCCTTTCCAATCACGCGAATAAGCTTCAGTAGAATTATTGAAATATTTAAAATATGAGCCGATTTTTTT
>JAQVOJ010000146.1 GCA_028702675.1 Bacteroidales bacterium | reverse complement strand
GCAGCATGCTGCTGCGCTGCCTTTTCCGCACCCGTAGGGGCATGAGCGAGCTCCTGCCCCTACGGCTACAGAAAAGCCCTGCAAATTTTCATTCGCAGGGCTTCTTGTGATCCGGGCGGGATTCGAAGCTATGTCTGTTTGTCAATTAGTTAGGCAATAGGGGACTGGAAAAAGGGACTGAAATCAACTGTTTTGGGCATTTATATCTTTATCTCCGTGTTCTTCCTTTTGCCAAAGAGTTACAATTTGTAACGGTTAGAATTGCTTTTTTTCAGGTCATTAGTTGTCCGAATTTTTCGGACAACTAATGACCTTTTTCTTTTATCTTGTCTTTTATTCTGGAGCGTGCGTATGTGCTTATAAAACAATTGTTATTGATAATATCTATCTGAAATATTCGCTTAATTTTAGTTTAAAATGTTTTTCAATCAGGGTTGGTAAAGAGCAATGCTCAATTTTCAAAATTCTACAACATTCAGGTAATTTTTTAAATAGTTTGTTATCGTTGTCAGTACCAGTTTCCTCTGAAACTAACATAGGCTTGTCATTTAATAATGTATTTTGATTTTTGTCAATCAAACAGTACAAAATTAATTTTCCGTCTGCTGTAATTAAATAATTTCTTTTTTGTTGTTCGTATTCGGGGATACTAAGGTTTCTTAATATTTTAATTTTTTTGTTGCACAATTGCTCATCAACGATATTAAAAAATTTCGGGTATGGTAATAAATCAGTTGTCTTAACGATATTTTCTTCTGATTTGAGAAAATTTAGCGTTTTTATTATAAGTCCTTGGGTTACGTATTTTGATTCTTCTTGTACTTTATCAAGCACAATAATCTCTTTGCGTTCAACTTTACCTTTTATTAAGTTCTTTAAACGATCGTCTTTATCAAATGGCATGTAGTAACGAACTAGAGCCATTAAAGAACTTGTGTCAATAACTACTTTCATTTGAAATATTTCCAAATGTTTTCAGGTTTTACATTAAGCCGTTTACAAAATTCAATTTCACCAATTATACCTTCAATAAAAGCAGATTGTATAGTATCAACATATAATGGTGATAAAATAGGCTTCGCAGCTCTTACGTTTGATTTCCGACCTTCTTCTTTATCCAGTTCACGTTTTTTTCTGAGTCTTTCTTCATTCTCAAGAGACTGGTTCTCAAAATCTTCTTTTATAGTTTTATAGTTGCTAAATGAAATAGTATTGTTAATTCTAAGTCTAGTAAAAAGAGCGAACTCACTCAAATTAGTAGAAGAAGAGATTTTTTTAATAATCTCGTGATGATAATCGTTTTTTGCAGATGCATTTTCAAGTCCGGCAATTATTTTGTCAAATTCGCCTATTAAGAAATGATAGGCAAAATCATTGCACCATTTCTCAATTTTATCTAGACCTTGGTAGTTGGTAAAGTTGTCTCCAATTTCATCATCAATTTCTTCAAGGTTAAGTAAATAATGCCCAAGCTCGTGAATTAACGTAAATATTTCTCTGCGGTATGATTTTTGGCGTTTTAAAACGATGACATTAGGGGATAGGTAAAAGCCGTTGATATTTGCTTTTTCTTTTTTATTCCAATTTTCAATAAATTCAAAAACTACAATATTGTTTTCTGCGAACTTACTGATTAACGATTTTAGGAAGATTTTGGGATCTCGATTGAACTTTGGATACAACGCCTTCCGGATTTCTTCAGATACTTTTTTAGGATTGTTTTTTATTGTAAAATAGGGTAATGTTCTCTCTGTTTTAAAATCCGATAATTTTGACAATGCGGAAAAAGTAATCTTCTCCTCTTCAAAATGCGTAACAATTTGTTTAGCTCCGAAACTAAGCTCTGCGTTGAATTTATCTTTTCTAAAAAAGATACTCTCTTCTGTTGATACCTGTAAATCTTGCGGGTCAATATAGTAACTATAACCTTTTTTAAAGATTATGTCAATTTTTTTTAGGATACTAAATGGTACTCTGGGACCAAAAACCTCATTTTCTGATAGTGCTTTTTTACGGTCCCTATTAAGATAATGCAATAATTCTTCTTTTGAAAGCTGGTAAAGCCTTAAAAGATGATTCAAGCGATTAATATTTAGTTCAATATAAGTCAATGATATATAGAATTAAAGCATAAATATAATATACAAAAGTACATCATTTTTATATAAACCTAAATATGTCATTTATTATTTACCTGCTTTTGTCTTTTGTCAAAACACCATACCCAAAGATACAGAATTTTACCGGTAGAATTCTTATTTCAAAGAGGAGAACCAACCGGAGTCCTTTCCACTTTGAACTGCTTCAATCAGATATGCTAATAGTAGACAATAGCCATTCTTTGTAATACCGTATTCATCTTCAGCGTCAATAGCGTTTAAGCTACTATCAAAATAATCCATAAGTTCTTTCCTTTGCTGTTCAGAATAGACCTGTAGCCATCTGGGATTTGTCGCTTGTTTTTCCAATAAATCCCACACAGTTCTCTTTTCGATATGTATAGTCATTTCGTTATACGGAATGAATTTGCCTTCATCAATAATAGCGTTAATGCAAAAGGCTAAAAATGTAAAGATACACGGATACACTAAATGTTTTTTTTCCATGATACAATATTTTTGAAAGTTAATAAACAAGATTAATTTATTGTGTTACAAAAAGAGCCTGTCTTTATATATTTTTCTTTTGCCGTTTCGAAGCAAAAAGAGCGGTCGAATCCTTTGAAACTAATTGTATATCATCTGCATTCAATCTTTCCGGATAATCCCAATCAAACGGGCAGGATATATTTAATGGAATATCCACTTCATTATTAATATCATTTGTATTATATTTTGTTAAGTTGAAAAACAGGTCATTAAAATCATTCTGAGATACAACGGCAAATCCTAATGGAAAACTTTTTAACACTGAATAATGCGATAGTTGTCGTGTCTTAGTAGATAACGTAAGAACATCATCTCTAATTATTGTACAATTATAAGGGTAGAACCAATAATATACTTGTATATCGTTTGGAAGTATTGCACTTTCATTGAAGAGATAATTTCGTGTTGTTTTGTCGATATATGACTGGCAATCTGATGTTTTTGAGGCCAATATATGACCTAAAACCGATTTAATTATTCTTGTTGGATAAGTTTTTACCTTAAGAATTGGAGATGGCAGTATTAAGCAAGAGGTTACTTGATGCGCTATATCCAGCATTAATTTATTAAATGCCATATCATATTTTGTCCCTAATTTAGTATTACATGTTCTGCATATTGTTCTGAATTTTAAACCGTTCTGGCTAATATCTCTTTCTTTTGCAGATATAGTTGATCTACTAATATAATTGCGAATTTCTAAGGCAGATAAATCGATACCTCCTTTAGGAGGCACATGATCCCAACTTAAAAGAGGGACTTCTTTCTTGCCACAAATATTACAGATATTATCAGTTCTCCCTGTTTTAGTATAGTGCATAATCAGTCTATTATTAATACTCAACTTTACAAAAAATATATAAAAATGTCAGATATCCTCTCTCCTTCCCAGTCTCTCCGCATCCGAAACTGGCCGGGCAGTTGAAAAGTTGCATATTGTGGGCGATTACCTGTCGAGCTCTTTATCTCTCAGGCTCTTCGGATTTGGGCGCTGCACACCGCTCATATTCCTATTTATTAGCAACAGTTCTTATTTTTCTCTTTTAATAAAGTTTGGTTCTGAACCAATTGAACCAATGAAGTAAAAAGTATTATTTAAATAGCTTGAAAAATTTTCAACTAAGTCCAATACTTTATATATAGCATTACTAAACAGATACTCATCAGTATTGCGCTTTATAACTTTACTGCCAAATATCTTTGTGGCTTCTACAAAGTCAATTACAAAACCGTGGTCTTTGTACTTATAAACTAGTTCTTCTGCAATTTCTTTTGCCGATCTTGGTATATTGTCCTGGTGTGTCGATAGCAGATTTTCAGCATATTGCATTGCAGATTCTGCAACTCTTTCATAATATCCCATTTGAATTGGCTCAATTGACAAATGCAAATATTTTGCGAACATATCTGATGCGTCTGGGTATTTTTTAACTAATGCAGCAATATGCTCTACTGAATTTTTTAATCCTAAAGCAGGCATCTTGTTGATTTGAGGATCGACAGGCCCTAATTCACTCATACTTCCCATATGAATTTCGTCTGCAGCACAAGCTAACAATGTAGCAGCTGATTTTGCATATCTAGGAATCGCAACAAAAAAATTTCCATTAGAATATTCTCGACATAATTTACCAATTAAATAGGCCGAGCCAGCTTCTCCACCACGAGATAGCAAAATTAGGAGTAGAGGTTTTTTTTCAGTAAATTTTGTAATTGCATTGTATATTTTGTCTGCATCACTTTTTATTAATGTACTGTCATCATAAAGTATAAGAATATTGTATTTGTCATATACCTTAAATTCTTTTGCAACTTGTAATAAGTAAGATGAAAGCAAACTATAAAATTCTTTTTTTGTTTCGTCTGTAGAATCCTTACCGATTCCTTTGAATAGGCCTTGAATAAGCTGTTCAACAGAAATTGGATTTTCTTTCTTTACCTCTTCTTCAGATGTAGAGTTTTTGTCCTTTTCTACTTTAGGTTTGGTTGTTGCCATATTTTAGTTGTTTAAACTGTTACTAAATTTGGATATAGCTTCAATTATCTATACACCCCAAAATAGGAGAGATAGCTTCCCCCTCCCTTTCCTTTCTCACCACCTCCGCATAATTGTAAATACAAAAAGCAAAGCAGC
>JAQVOJ010000145.1 GCA_028702675.1 Bacteroidales bacterium | reverse complement strand
CTATTATCCAGATTTGATATTATTGGTGCACGATAGCATGGACCTGGTGCTGTATGTTGCCACATTAAATCAGGTTTGCCATCACTATTATTATCATTTACAGAATGATTCGAAAAGTAATCAGGGCTTCCACTCCTAGTCATAGATATTACTTTATACTGGCCATTTGATTCTAAATCGCCAATAGCTGGCGTTGAATTCATCCCTGCATTTAAATAAGCAAAACCACTATAAGTCGTTACATTTCCATCAATATCAAACAGTTCTGTACCATCTGAATTCAATCCAATTAAGTAACTATTGTTGTTATCAACCGAAATATTAGTAAATATTTCTTTCAAATTATCACTATTTATATCGGCTGCGTTGACTGAACTTACAATACTATTACCTACATCCATCTGAACAGGAAATAAACCCTTTGATGGGTATGAAGTCCATGCCAAAAAGGCATCGGAAAGTTCACTTTCATTTCCTGTCAATGATACTGCCGAAATTTTGTAATAATATTTTGTAAGCTCATTTAGACCAAAATCATTATAAAAGGCAGCTGGAACAACAAATGTGTTTAATTTAACGTAGTTACCTACTTCGTTACCATTGGCATCAGCATCACTACGGTAAATATTATATCCACTAATATTGGTGTAAGGTGTCCAAAATAATTCGATTTCAGTTTTGTCTGCAGAAAAGTCTATTGTTGAAGTATTTATTTTAGCAGGTTTATCTAGTAAATTAAAGTTAAACGACCATATTTTACTAAATTCATTTTCAACCTGCAAGATAAAATCTAAAGTTTGACCAACTGTATAGGAAGATGAAACCGTAAATTGGTAAACAGAGGCACTGGTTTCAGTGCCAAATTTATCAATTGCAGGATAATTCCTTGGTGTTGCCGAACAACCGGTAATAAATGAACTGTTCCCTGATAATAAACCTGTAATGCCAGTTGCTTGCGCTTTGCCCTTATTAAACAAGTCTATGTTAATGGCTACCGTTTCATTAGGTTCAATTATTTTATCCCCATCAGAGGTTGTAACAATTGTTTTATTTGCTTGTTCTATCTCTGGGTTAAACACATCAATATTAAATACATCGGTATACGAATTGCTTGCCCCATCTGTTATTTGCAGTATAAATTTTACAGGGTTTAAATCATTTACCAAAATCTCCGGTGCATCCTTGTCAATGGTAAAAACATATTTTGTTAATGATGGTTTTGTACCTCCTGAACTTATATTTCCATAACTTGAATTATTATTTGAAATGGAAATATATGGAGAACTACAGGTTAAAGTTGCCGAAACATTTGTTGCGCTTGAAGCCCCATTATTTTTTAATTCAACTGTGAGTTCAATGGTTTCCCCGGCATCAATCTGTTGGTCGTTATTACCATTGCTGCTCCCTGTTTTATCGTCATCTAAAGACAGGTCAGTAATATAAATATTTTGATTTTGGTTCGTATTTACCGTAATTGTTGATTCATAAGGTTTAAAATTTTGAGAAGTTACAGTAACATTTATTTGTCCTGATGTGTGAGGGGTAAAAGTAAAATTATAGCTGCCATTTGCGGATACTGTTTTTGTAGCATAACCTTCATCACCTTTTTGCAGGCAAATAGTTGCTGTTTTACCCGATGGAAGGTTATTTATGGTTACTAAAATTGTATTTTGGCCGCTTACAACTGTTGTAGGACTAACAGAGACATTTAACGTTTGAGGGGTATTTGTCCATACGGGCATTTCTGGGTCACCAAGCAATGTAAGTCTCTTTTTCTCACTATCATAATCCCAACTTGCTGGATCTGGTGCTTTTTGGAATACAAAACCTAAATTGTATCCAGTACTTGGATGACCTGTTGTTTCATAAAGAGCATCACAAAAACTTTGAAACTGTGTATGCTCACCGTAGTATCCATAGTCAGCGTTTCCAATAAATGCGACACCTCCCCCTTGAGAATTATTAATATAATGTTCCCCAATGCAATCTTTACTAAATGTACCTGGTTTACATCCATTTGTAAATAATATCTGATGAAAATTGCCATTTGATAAGCCGTCAAAATCCTCATTTCTGAATGATTCATTGGTTATTTTAGATAACCCCATACCCTTAACGCCTGAATGCTGTAAATGGTAAATTATATGAAAATTCCCTAATCCAGATGAACTGCCATTATTTAAACATGCAATTGCGTTTGTTTTATTTAATGTTTGATTTCCAGAATGACATGTTCCACCCCCAGGAGCAACATAATTTGTTGTTGGTTTACTAGGATTACATTTTTCATATACATAAGGACTATATGCAAATGGCGTTTCATAAGGTGAGGATGAATTAAATTGGCAATTATGGTTATCTATTACAAACCAATTATTGATGTTTGATGGGATATAAGTTGATGCAATACTTTTTAGACTATTGGTATATGAACTATAATAAACGCCGCACTCATTTTTATCTAAAAACCCAATTAAGTAATTGATATTGTTTACGTAAGTGCTGCTTCCTAAATTTGAATATTTTTCATAAGCAATTACCTTATTTACAAAGGTTTGTGCTTCAGTGGTATTTTCAACAGATGCCCTGCCTAAAAAGAAATCATAACTATAATCAACAGCATCACTTGATTCGCCAAATATGTGGTCATTATCTGCATTCCATGTCCCTGTTACAGTAGAGTAGTATAAATCAGTTGGAGATTCAGGACAACAATAACCGGGTACAAATCTTGCAGGTATTATATTAACATCACCCCCAAGTAATACGTAAAGACTTGCACCCCATTTACCGTAAGCTTCTTTTAAATAATTTCTTATCTTCTCAGGCAAGTCAGAACCGGGATAATTAGGTTCAATTTCTTCAATAGTTTTTATAATAGCTGGAATTCCTTTTTTTGTTTTCCAGTCTGCTAATGTTTGGAAAGTCGGTTTTAATGCTTCATTGGTAATTATTATGTAATCTGGGACTAATTCTTCAATTGCTGATGTTGATTTTAACAGCATTATCTGTTCATCAGTACTTTCTGTTTTATTTAAACTACTTGATTCATTAATTATTTTTACGTTTTTATCTTTGAAATCTTCTACATCAGTACTATTTTTTACGTATCCTTTAATGAATTTCTTTGCTAATTCTGCTCTTTTATATGATTGTTTCTCTGGCTGAATAATAGAACTACTTTTTATTTTTGAAGAAGAATAATTGATAGTAAAACTAATATCCTGTAAATAAAGCTCCCTGTTCTTGGGAATATACTCAACAGGGTAAATCTTTACTGTAACAATATGATAGCCATGCATATATTCGTCTGATATTATCTCGGCAGTTTTCCCAGGATAAGGTGCAGATGAATTATAAACAGCCGGATTTGGTTCAACAAAATCAGGCGGGTCACTGCCATCAAGAGGTCTCGGAGGCTGAGTAGGGTAAATATAAAACTTTCCCTTGTTTTTTTGTTTTGTTACAGACGTAATCTGTAATCCAGAAACTACTGCATCATAAGGAATTACAAAGGATTCAATGCGAATAGGTAACTGAGGGTTTCCAATCTCATCTGTAAACGAATAATCCTTTGTGATTAATTCATCAAAATCAGCATTTTTTTGAAAAATTAATTCATTCTGGGGCAACGTAAAGCTTTCACTTATTTGAGCTTTAAGTAAAGCTGGCAATCCAATTAGAGTTATTGTCAAAATTCTAAAGATTTGATTAGGTTTCATTTTCTGGTTTATATTATTGATTATTAAATAATTTGCTTGATTCATCTGGAAAGCAAGCGTTAAACCACGAAGTGATGGTTGCGGGGAAGGGTGGTTTAACTCTTGCTTTGTCAGTTTATATTTTTTTCCTTTCATCATATGCAGGATGTTTTTTTTGCTATAGTTGCTAACGGTTGAGGCTATGTGCAGTAAGGGATTGCGGGCTACTGTCCTGTCCACCTACACCGAAGTTTGAGCGGGGCAGAATGCTTGAATTACCACTGAAACCCTTATGACATATATACTTTGTTATGGGCAGGTTTTCTTCTCTCATTTTTGTTCTTCTTCGTTGTCCGACTTATCAAGTTTGTCAATGTTTTCTTTTACTAATTGTTCCAATTCATAAGAAGCAACACCCAAAGGTTTTGTCAAGCCACGCATTGCGTATTCTACTTTTACTTTGCTTTTTGAAGCACACAATAAAAGTCCGATTGTTGGTTCGTCTGCCGGCGTTTTCAATTTGTCGTCAATGGCACTAATGTAGAAATTGAGTTTTGAAACGTATTCGGGTAAAAATTCTCCTGTTTTCAGTTCTATTACAACGTAAGCGTGTAAAACGGTGTGATAAAAAAGCAAGTCAATTTTATAATCAGTATTGTCCACTTCAATTTTGTATTGTCTGCCGACGAATGCAAAACCTTTGCCTAACTCCAAAAGAAAGTCGGTGATTTTTTGTGTCAACAGATTTTCTATTTCTACTTCTTTGGCTTTTCGTGAAAGTATAAGGAAATCAAATTTATACGGGTCTTTGAAAATGCTTTTAGCTAAGTCGGATTGGTAATCAGGCAAAGTTTGTTCAAAATTGTTTAATGCTTTTCCGTCTCGTTCGTAGAGTTTACTTTGAATCTGTAAAAGCATAACATCTCTGCTCCATTCGTTTTTAGCAGTTTCGGCAATGTAAAATGCCCTTTCTTTCGTGTCTTTTACTTTTGCTAACAAACTGATGTGATGATACCAAGTAATTTGTGCAAGCGAGACTTGCACAAATTCATTTTCGGTTTGTGCAAGCGGTACTTGCACAATTGGGAACTGTGGATAGGCTTCGG
>JAQVOJ010000056.1:1553-19682 GCA_028702675.1 Bacteroidales bacterium | reverse complement strand
ATCATTTCCACCAAAAACCAAAGAAATTAAAAGCTTTCCAGCCAGTATTGACGGAAATAAACCACTTTGAAAAGATTGAAGTTGCGAATCTGCCAGATGAAGAGCTTGAAAAATTGGAGCAAATAATAATTGACTCAATCAACAAGAAAAAACCACTATATAATTCTGTTGAAGAAGCAGGTGTTGCTTACCAAAACAAAGAAATTGATTTAACAACTTTTCAGGAGCAATTAGCATTGTTTACTAATCAAGGTCAACCTAAAGATTATACGTACAACGGACTTAAACTTGAAATCAATCCGGATTTTTTAGCGGAACATTATTACAATCCAATTTTATTAACATCAGAAACAAATAGACAACTTTTTAAACACATAATTTGGGTAGATTCAGAAGTTGAGTTTTTAAGAAAGCTAAATGAGAATAGAACCGAACTTGAGAAATACGATTGGTGGTATTTCTCAAAATTAGACGAAACCACAGATGGTGTTTCTATTCCATACTACGACAGTGGTTTACAAGAATATAGAAACTTCTTTCCTGATTTCATTTTTTGGCTAAAGGAGAAAGGAATCGACAAATTGATAATAAAATTCATAGACCCAAAAGGAAACCGAGTAGGAACAGGAAATGCGGAAGATAAAGCAAAAGGTTACGAAAACATATTTAACGGGCACACTGTAAAATATGAAGATAAGGACGTGAAAATTGATTTGTTCTTTTACAATGAACCAACAGGAGTTAACGAATCAGTAAAAGGCTATTTCACGAAGGACTTTAAAAAAATGTTTGAATGAACACACCATGCCAAATAAAAGTATAATGTAACCCTTCATCATCGGTCTGATATGTTTACATACCCTGATTATTTTCTTTTAAAATATTGGTTATGCCAAAAACGAATGAAGGTGATTATTTGCACCGAAGTTTAAAAAATTGTTGTGGTGTCGAACCACAACAATTTTTAGCCAAGAACTTCATTCAGGCTCATAATTACCCGAAGAGAAAATGGCAACATAGACACACATTTTTGAATAGTACCAATATTTTAGGACATGTTGGCGTTTGTAGGGGTTGTCCCAGTCTTCTACTAGTTTGAAAATGTTGGTTTTGTACTGGCGTTGGGAGCGTTTGATTTCGAACATTTCCTCGAAGTATGCGAGTTTGTAGGAATCCATTCCGGGCATTATATCCCGAAAAACTTTTAGGAGGTTTACGCAACGGTAGTTGTTGCGAACATCCAGTCCGGTGCACTTTTCGAGCATACCAATGTCCGGTCCATAAAAGTAAATGTAGCCATCCACCGGTTGAATCATTTGCCGGATATTGTTAATTGTGTCGTCCTAAAACAATTTTATCTTCTTATTCATTTTGCACATTTTTAGTGTAAACGTATTTTAGCCCTTCCCCTAAAGAGCATTTTCTTAATTTTCAGAGAATTTAACTGCTAAAAAAGAATTCTAATAATGAATAAAATATCTCAGATACAGAATAAATTAACTAATTTTGATTTTTAACAATTATTTTTTAATGCAAGAGTTTAATATTAAAATGGATAATATGAAAAAGTCAGTTCTCATAACATTGTTTATTGCTTCACTTTTTACAATAGTTTCCTGCAATAATAAAGAAAAAGAAGATGAATGCTACGCTAGTAAAATTGACTGGGAAACCAAAGAAACAATTAATATTAAAACAGATAGTTTAAAATTAGGTATTAGTTATCTGCCGGTGTATTCACATATTTATCACAGATACGACAACAAGACATTTGATCTTACTATAACTGTAAGTATGCGGAATATATCCTTAACAGATACAATATATATCTTAAAAGCCGATTATTACAATACTGCCGGGGATAGAATTAGAGAATATATAAATAAGCCTGTATTTATTTTACCAATGGAAACTCTCGAAATTGTTATAAATGAAGATGATAAAGAAGGCGGTTCGGGAGGAAATTTTGTTTTCGATTGGGCAATAAGAGACAAAAAACATCCCCCATTGTTTGAAGCTGTAATGATTTCAACATACGGTCAGCAGGGATTATCTTTTACAACACGTGGTGTGCAAATATATTAGCAGATTTATTCTATGATTAAAACTGCAGTAATAATAGGTTCCGGTAATCTTGCAACTCAACTTGCCTTAGCTTTGCATAAATCGGGGATATTGATAAAGCAGATTTATAGTAGAAAAAGTACTAATGCAAATACTCTTGCTCAAAAGCTTAATGCAGATGCGACAAATGATTTCACTCAATTATATCGTGAAGCAGACATTTATTTTCTTTCACTTTCTGACGATGCACAAGAAGAATATGCAAATGCCTTTCCTTTTAAAGATAAACTAATTGTTCATACTTCGGGAAGCTTAGATATTGATATTTTAAAAGAATCAAGTAAAAACTTTGGGGTATTTTATCCACTGCAAACATTTAACAAACAGGTTAGCCTTGATTTTTCAAAAGTTCCAATATGTATTGAAGCATCTAATACAGGAAGTATAGAAAAGCTTAAATTTTTATGCAAACAGTTATCTTGCAAGTGGTACAATTATAATTCAGAGAAACGTAAGTTTATACATTTAGCAGCGGTTTTTTGTTGCAATTTTGCCAATCACATGATAAGCATATCCGAAGATATCCTTCATAAACAAGATATTCCTTTAGAAATAATTGAATCTTTAGTAAATGAGACCTTTTCAAAAGCTATAAACAATACTGCATCATCCTCACAAACTGGTCCTGCACTTCGCAACGACATTAAAATATTGGAAAAACATAATAAATTATTAAAATATCACTTTAAAGAGTACTCGGAATTGTATAAAACAATAAGCAGTAGTATATTTGAATTTCATAATAAAAAGGATACAAATGATTCCGACTGAAGATTTAAATTTTAAGAAATTGCTTAATAATGTTAAGGCAATTGTATTAGATGTTGACGGAGTGTTGTCGGGCAATAAAGTATTAATGCATGATAATGGTGAACTTATCCGTACTGCTAATGTAAAAGATGGTTTTGCAATTCAATATGCAGTACGAATGGGCTTAAAAGTCGGGATTATTACAGGAGGTTGGTCAGAAGTAGTACAAACCAGATATAGTAGATTAGGTGTAAAGGATATTTATATTAAGTGTAAAGATAAAAGAAATGAATTTGAAGATTTTCTTATTAAAAACAATTTAGAAGCCAAAGACGTATTATATATGGGAGACGATTTGCTAGACTATCATGTGATGAAAATTGCCGGAATTGCAGTTTGCCCCAAAGATGCTGCCAGCGAAATAAAAGCTATTTCGGTATATATTTCTGATTATTGTGGAGGCGAAGCTTGCGTAAGGGATATAATTGAACAGGTAATGAGAGCACAAGGTAAATGGATGACTGAAGAAGCATTTGTATTATGAAGCATTTTTTAAAGCTAATAAGAATTTTAAATCTTGCTATTGTTGTATTTACAATATATGCAATGAGGCACGGAATTATAATTCCTGTTTATGCTTACTTTGGGTTTGAACCTATACTCAGCGAGCTACAATTCTTATTTTTAGCACTTTCTTCAGTATTTTTAACTGGTGGCGGTTACATCATAAATGACTATTTTGACAGAAAAGCCGACATGATAAATCATCCTGAGACTGTTGTAGTAGGGATAAAATTCAAACGAAGATGGGCAATCGTTTTACATAGTGTTTTTAATACAATAGCTATAGTCTGCGGATTTGCAATTAGCTACTCGGTAGGGATTTGGTGGTTAGGTTTTATTTTTGTCGGAATTTCTTTTATACTGTGGCTTTATTCGATCCGGCTAAAAAAACTACCACTTACAGGAAATCTTACAGTTTCAATACTTACCGGTTTAGTTCCAATATTTGTAATGTGTTTTGAATATCTGGGAATTAGACATACAGGAACACCTGTAACCTTCGGGTTAAAACTTGCCGTAACATACAGCGGTATTATTATTCTAGGATTCTCAGTTTTTGCATTCCTACTTAATTTAATGCGAGAAATAGTTAAAGATATTGAAGATATTAGAGGTGATATTGCCTCCGGCTGTAAAACTCTACCTATTGTAATTGGGAAGAAAAACACTAATATACTTGTATCCTTAATATCATTTGTAAGTAGCATTTTGGTAATAATAATGTATTTTTTCTATTTAAAGAATTTAGAATTTATGCAAAATGATACATTAAGCCTATGGTACATAATTGCCTTAATTATTGCTCCTCTACTATTTATAACTATTAGGATTCTTTTTGCTCGCTACAAAAAAGAATATAAAATTGTAAGCCATTTACTTAAATTTACAATGTTTACCGGAATTGTTTATTCGATAATTATCAATATTATTGTAACAGGTAATATTTTATGAGCAAACTATTAGAAGGATATCAATTAGTTTTGGGATCGAAAAGCCCCCGAAGACGCACATTATTGCAAGGCTTAAACATCCCGTTTACGGTACGTACCGCTGCTTGCGACGAGCATTACCCATCAGAATTATTTAAAGAAGATATTGCCGTTTTTTTAGCTGAGAAAAAAGCACAAACTATTATACCTCGTAACGAGAAAGAGATCGTCATTACTGCCGATACTATTGTGTGGCACAATCAAGAAGTTTTACCTAAACCTATTAATTATTCTGATGCATTTCAGATGTTAAAAAGGTTAAGCAACAACATTCACCAAGTAATTACAGGTGTTCATGTAGCCTCGCTAACAAAACAAAGAAGCTTTTATAGTATTACTGATGTTCATTTTAGCGAATTAAACGATGATGAGATAAGACATTATATAGAAACCTTTAGACCTTATGACAAAGCAGGCGCGTACGGAATACAAGAATGGATAGGCTATATAGGGATAAAACATATATCAGGTTCATTTTATAACGTAATGGGCTTACCATTACACCAAATTTATGAAGTATTGAAGAATTTTTAACAATCTGAATAATAATAACTTAAACATATTTAAAATGAAAAAAGTTCTCTTTTCAGTTTTATTATTTTTTATAAGCTACGGTTTAATTGCAGACGAAGGCATGTGGATTCCTCTATTACTTAAAGATTATAATTATGAGGATATGGTAAGAAAAGGATTTAAGCTTTCGGCAGAAGAAATTTATGATATTAATAATGCCAGCATGAAAGATGCTATTGTAATTTTTGGCGGCGGCTGTACTGGCGAAATGATTTCAAACGAAGGTTTATTAATTACAAATCATCATTGTGGATATGGATATATTCAAAAGCACAGTTCAGTAGAACACGATTACCTTACTGATGGTTTTTGGGCAATGAGCAGAGACGAAGAATTAAGCAATCCCGGACTTAAAGTAACTTTTCTAATAAGAATGGAAGATGTTTCTGAAAGAGTTCTTAGAGATGTTACAGATGAAATGAACGAAGAACAACGAAATTCAATAATTGAAGCAGCAAAAAAAGATATAGTATCAGCAGCAAAAGAAGGGACGCATTATCAAGCCGAAGTAAAGCCTTTTTTTCATGGTAATCAATATTTTTTGTTTGTCAACGAAGTTTTTGAAGATGTACGCTTGGTTGGAGCCCCTCCATCATCGATAGGGAAATTTGGTGGCGATACCGACAATTGGATGTGGCCCCGCCATACGGGTGATTTTTCATTGTTTAGAGTATATTGTGCCCCAGACGGTAGTCCTGCTTCCTATAGCGAAGAAAATATCCCGCTTAAACCCAAAAAGCATTTCCCTATTTCTCTTAAAGGTTATAAACCTGGCGACTTTACTATGGTATTTGGGTATCCGGGTAGTACAACTCAATATATACCATCGTATGCAGTTGATTTAACAATGAATGTAGAAGACCCTGCACTTATTGAAATAAGAGAAGCCAAGCTAAATGTAATAAAAGCTGCAATGAATACCGACACAAAGATTCGGATACAATACAGTAGCAAAGCAGCAAGTGTTGCAAACGGATGGAAAAAGTGGATTGGCGAGGTAAGAGGATTAAAAAGGCTAAATGCCCTTGAAAAAAAGATACGCTACGAAAAAGCATTTACTAAATGGGCACAAAACAATAGAACCTATTCGCAAAAATATGGCAATATATTACAAGAATACCAAGAAGCTTACAATACTTATAAGCCATACCGTCATGCGATTTTATATGTTTTTGAGGCAGGTTTTGGTCCTGATGCTATTGTATTGGCTCGTAAAATGTCGGGGCTTTATTTTCTTTCGCAACGAGAACCTTCACAATCAAATATTGATGCAACTGTTGCCGATTTAAAAAACACAATAGAAAGTCATTTTAAAGATTATCACGAAGAAACTGACAAAAAAATAATGGCAGAAATGATAAAGTTGTATTACGAAAATGTAGAATCAAATTTACGCCCCGAGTATCTTCAAGACTTAAGCAAGTATCAAAAGAAATTTGACAATTATGCCGAAGCATACGCCGAAGCCGCATATAATAAATCAGTATTAGCAAATAAAGAATCTGCTCTTACATTTTTAGACAGCTATAAAGCAAAACACTATAAGAAACTTGCAAAAGATCCAATTTTTTCGATGTACTTAAACTTAATGAATCTATATCAAAATAAAATTGCAAGCCCATACAATAATGTTAACTACACTATCGATAGTTTAAATCGTGTATATATGGAAGCTCAAATGCTATTTTTAAAAGACAGCACATTATATCCTGATGCAAATTTCACATTACGGATTACTTACGGCGAAGTTGAAGGCTACTATCCCGCCGATGGCGTTGAGTATAAATACTATACAACCCTTGAGGGTATCATGGAAAAAGATAATCCAGAGATTTATGATTACGATGTTCCTGATAAGCTTAAAGATTTGTTTTACAACAAAAATTATGGTAAGTATGCCGATAGTGATGGCACTATGCATGTTGCATTTATAGCAACCAATCATACAAGTGGTGGCAATTCAGGAAGCCCTGTAATTGATGGTAATGGGAATCTTATTGGAGTAAATTTTGACCGTAACTGGGAAGGCACAATGAGTGATATAATGTACGATCCAGATATGTGTAGAAACATAAGTATTGATATTAGATATGCATTATTTATTGTAGATAAATTTGCCGGAGCTACTCATTTAATTGATGAAATGACTATTATAGAATAATAATCAGATTGTTATAAATTAATAATATTAAAATTTATTACCAAATTCATTAATTTTGTCGTAATTTTGCATTAATAAAAAGATAATAATATGTCTGTAAACAAAGTAATCTTAGTAGGAAGATTGGGTAAAGACCCTGAAATTAAGTATCCACAAGCAGATGTTGCGTTAGCAAAATTTTCGCTTGCCACCAACGAAGTTTATCGTAATAAAACCGGAGGATGGACAGAAAACACCGAATGGCACAATATAGTTTGCTGGCGTAATACAGCTAAATATGCCGAAAATAATTTACGAAAAGGATTGATGATTTATATAGAAGGAAAAATTCAAACCCGTAAATGGACAGATCAGGATGGGAAGACAAATTCTATTACCGAAATAGTTGCAGAAAACATAATACGCTTAGAAAGAGGGGAACAATCAAATACAAATCAAGGCAATTACAATAAACAAACTGATCCCCAGTATAATCCACAAAACGATGATAAACCTAACGTAGCAGAATCAGATTTTAATATTGGCAACGATGAGCCTGCAGATGATTTGCCATTTTAGAATTTAAAACATAAGAATTGGAACCTGACCCTTTTAGTTATATTAATGCTATAATACTTCAATCGAACCAAATTAACCATATAGGTTTAATTATAGGTTTTGTAGTAGTATTTATTCTATTGCTTTGCTCTGCTTTAATTAGTGGTTCAGAAGTAGCTTATTTTTCATTATTACCTAAAAGCATTCATAACTTACGCAGCAATCCTTCAAAACGTAATAATGCAAGCTTAAAACTTCTTAAAAACCCTGAGCTATTGCTGGCAACAATACTTGTAGCAAATAATTTTATAAATATCGGGATAGTAATACTATCTACTTACCTTACTACTCCAATAATTGATTTTATTGAAAATGATATCATTAAAATCATTTTTCAACTTGTAGTAATTACATTTGTATTACTCCTATTAGGCGAACTTATGCCTAAAATACTTGCGAGTAAATATTCTCGTCGTTTTGCTGTTTTTATGGCTATTCCCTTAACTATCATATCAAAAATATTTTATCCAATAAGTATTGTACTTATAAAATCGACTAGTTTTATCAACAAGAAGCTAAAAAGTCGCAAACAAAACATTAGTATGGACGAACTTTCGCAAGCAATTGAATTAGCTTCTGACGATTTAGACGAGGAAAAAGAAATTTTAGAAGGCATAGTAAATTTCTCGAACATAGAAGTAAAAGCAATAATGAAACCACGTATGGACGTTGTTGCAATTGAATACAACAATAGTTTTAATAAGGTAATATCTGTAATTGTAGAAACCGGTTATTCTAGATTACCTGTATATAAAGAGAGTTTTGATAATATAAAAGGAGTGCTTTACATTAAAGATTTGCTTGCTTTTGTTAATATTGAAAATAAAGATAATTTTGTTTGGCAAAAATTGATTCGCCCTCATTACCAAATACCTGAAACAAAAAAGATAAACGACCTTCTTGAAGATTTTCAGAAGAGAAAAATGCACATGGCAATTGTTAAAGATGAGTATGGAGGGACTAGCGGTGTAGTAACCTTAGAAGACATACTCGAAGAAATTGTAGGTGAAATTACAGATGAGTCGGATCTTGTTTCGGAACTTTACCAAAAGCTTAACGAGAACACATGGGAATTTATCGGAAAAGCATCTTTAACTGATTTCTGCAAAATTATTGATGAAGATTACGAACTTTTTGATGATGTAAGAGGCGACAATGATTCGCTAGCAGGACTTATTTTAGAGCTTAAAGGCAACATTCCAACAAAAAATGAAATTGTTAAATTTGATAAATTTGAGTTTAAAATAACTGCAGTTGATCAAAGAAGAATAAAAAAAATCGAAGTTAAAAGGATAATAAAAAAGAATAGCGATGATAATAAAAAGTAAACAGATATACTTTCTCATGTTACTTCTAATAAGCAGTTTAATTTTAGGCTCTTGCAATAAGAATAAACCAAGCCCTAAACCTTATGTTTATTTTAGAATTGATCTGCCCGAAAAAGAATACCAAGAATATGAAGGAGAATGCCCATACAGCTTTGAATACCCTGTTTATTCTTATCTTTACGCAGATAGTACAGAAAGCTGTTGGTTAAATATATACTATCCTTATCATAAAGCGACTATTTACTTAACCTATAAAGATGTAGAAAACAATTTTAGGTCTCACATGGAAGATAGTCGTGAGTTTGTTTATAAACATACAGTAAAAGCAGATGCTATTTCAGAAACATTTTACGAAGACTACGACAAACAAGTTTATGGTATTTTATATGACATTAAAGGCGATGCAGCCAGTTCGGTTCAATTTTTTGTTACAGATAGTACACAGCATTTTTTAAGAGGTGCACTATATTTTGAGTTTAGACCAAACACGGATTCATTAGCACCTGTAATTACCTCAATACGAGAAGATATAGTTCATATTTTCGAAAGTTTAACTTGGAAATAAGTGTCTATTGTATTAAATATAAGCCCTGATTTGGACACCAAAATATATATTTGGGAAATTAACGAAAACGAAAAAGATTTAATAAATCAAATATCTGATACAAGCTTTTTAAAAAATGTTAACAATACTCTTGTTCGCAAACAAAAACTTGCGGTTAGAGCAATTTTAAAAAACTTAGGAATAAATTCTGATATCGTATATTCTAATACAGGTAAGCCACAGCTAAAAACTCATAATATCGGAATTTCACATTCTAACAAATATGTTTCAATAATATTAAGTAAGAACAACAATGTAGCTATTGATATTGAAACGAAAATAGATAAAGCTTGGAAATTACGTAACAAGTTTTTTCATATAAACGAATTTGATAATATCAAAGACTCTGTGCAGTCTGCATTGGCTTGGAGTGCTAAAGAGACATATGTAAAACTTCACGACTCCAAGCATATTGAATTTAGTTCAATTTTCACAAGAATTATTTCTAATGACACAATTGAGATAATTGATAGTTTTAATACAATTGAACGATATCATTATAAACTTACCAAGAATTTTATTTTAGTTTGGGCAAATAAAGCATATTCTTAAATTTGCGGTATGCAACGAACACAAGACATTTATAATACAATTCTAAAAAAGATATCTGCTAACCAACGGCAAGTTGCTGTATTGATTGATCCTGATGAATATAGCGAACAAAACTTAAATAAATTATTCTCTAGGGATATTTCTAATAAGATTGATTATATTTTTGTGGGAGGCAGCATTATTTTTAGTGATATAGGAAAATGTATTGACAATATAAAACGCTATAGTAACAAACCTGTAATAGTTTTTCCAGGTCATTCTACACATATTAGCAATAATGCAGATGCACTTCTGTTGCTAAGTTTAATAAGTGGTCGCAATCCTGAGATGTTGATTGGCAATCATATTATAGCTGCTCCTAAATTAAAGCAAAGCGGATTAGAAATAATTAGCACGGGATATATATTAATAGAAAATGGTAAAACCAGTTCGGTTCAATATATGAGTAACACACAGCCTATTCCTCGCGAAAAAGTTGATATTGCGGTAGCTACAGCGATAGCCGGCGAATTATTGGGTCTTAAAATGATTTACCTTGAGGCAGGAAGTGGAGCAGCCAATCCTGTAAAAAATAAAATGATAGAGAGCATTAAATCTAATATTAGTATTCCACTGCTAGTTGGTGGTGGTTTAAAAACAGCAACCGACATTAACTCTAAGTTTAATGCCGGAGCTGATATTGTAGTAATAGGTAATGCAATTGAAAATAATCCCGAAATATTATCTGAATTACTTAAGTTCGATAAGTAATTGATTTTTTGAAACTTTATCCCCTTTTTTCACATGAATAACTTTAATAGTTCCGTCAATAACAAAACTCAACATATTATTCATTTTCATTGCTTCAAGTAGTATAACAGTTTCTCCCTCTTTAACTTTTTGATTTTTTTTTACCAAGATATCAATAACTAAACCCGGTATTTGAGCATTTAGTTTTTTATCATTGGGAGCCTCCCATTCTTTATGTTGCAAATACTTTTTTGTAGGCAAGGTTTCGTAATCAACATCATGAAGATGGAATTTTATATATTTATCCTTATTATCCATAATTTTAGATTTAAGTAATTATTAAAATGGGGGAATTCCATGTTTTTTATCCATATGTCTGATTGCTTTATCTTTAGAAACTTCGAGAGCATGCATTAATACATGGCGAGTTTCTTCGGGTTCGATCACAGCATCCACATAACCTTTACCTGCAGCAACGTATGGATTAGCAAATCGTTTACGATACTCTTCCACTTTTTGCTCTCTCATAGCTTCAGGGTCTTCTGCTTCGGCTATTTCTTTTCTGAATATAATATTAGCAGCACCTTGCGGTCCCATTACAGCAATTTCGGCAGTAGGCCAAGCATACACAAAATCGGCACGCAAATGTCTTGATCCCATTGCTATATAACCTCCACCATAAGCTTTACGCAAGATTACAGTTATTTTTGGCACAGTAGCTTCGCTATATGCATACAATACTTTTGCTCCATGCCTTATAACTCCGGCATGTTCTTGGTCAACACCGGGCAAATAGCCGGGTAAGTCAACCATAGTAATAATTGGGATATTAAAAGCGTCGCAAAATCGAATAAACCTAGCTGCTTTGTCAGATGAGTCCACATCAAGCACACCGGCCAAATACATAGGTTGATTAGCAATAAAACCAACACTTCTGCCATCGATTCTTCCAAAACCGATAACCATATTTTGGGCCCACATTTCTTGAACTTCTAAGAATTTGGAATGGTCAACTACACCTTTAATAACTTCCCTAACATCGTAAGGTTTAGATGAATCAACAGGTACTATTTTTTCGGGGCTATATTTTTTATAAGGCTCTTTTACATCTATAATATCAGGTCTTTTTTGATAATTTAGTGGTAAATATTCGAGTAAAGACCGTATTTGCACAAAACATTCAAGTTCAGATTCGGCATAGAAATGAGCATTACCGGTAATTTCGCTATGAACTTTAGCTCCACCAAGGTCTTCCATTGAGATTTCTTCGCCAAGAACAGTTTTAATAACTTCGGGTCCGGTGATAAACATTTTAGAAACATTATCAACAACAAACACGAAATCGGTTAAAGCGGGCGAATATACAGCCCCACCGGCACATGGGCCAAGAATTACCGAAATTTGCGGGATAACACCACTAACCAGAGTATTTCGCCAAAATATTTCGCCATATCCGGCTAGCGAATTAACACCTTCTTGAATTCTTGCACCTCCTGAGTCGTTTATACCAATCATTGGGATTCTCATTCTCATGGCATGGTCCATAATTTTAGTAATTTTACGGGCATGCATATACCCAAGAGATCCACCTGCAACGGTAAAATCTTGTGCATAAATACAAATTGGTTTCCCGTTAATAGTACCGGTACCGGTAATTACACCATCGCCTGGCAAGATTTTTTTATCCATATCAAAATCTCTGGCTTCGTGCTCTACAAATAAGTCGTATTCTTGAAATGATCCTTCGTCAAGTAAGCTTTCTATACGCTCACGTGCAGTAAGTTTACCCATTTTCTTCTGCTTTTCGATAGCTTTTTCACCACCACCTTCCTGCATTTTTTCACGCAGTTTAAGCAGCTCTTTGGTTTTTTTCTTTATACTCATATCAGTAAAATTTAAATTCTTATTTTGGCGCTGAGAAGTATAGTCCAATACTTATAATTGCATATATAATATTTGGTATCCACACCGAAAACATTGCACTAAAGGTACCATTAATTGCAAAAGTAGTGGCAAATTTCATAAATAAAATGTACGAAAAGCTTAAAAATATTCCAATTCCAATGTTAATTCCCATACCCCCTTTAGATTTTCGAGCCGATAATGATACTCCAATTAGAGTTAGTATAAATGTAGCAAATGGATTGGCTATTCTACTATATTTTTCTATTTCGCTATTAACCACTTCAGGTGTACCCATAAGTTTTTGTTCTTCAATGTATTCGTTTAACTCATCCTTATTCATTGCTTCCACAATTTCTTTTTTCTTTTTAAAATCGTTTGGGTGCATTCGCAAACTTGTATCTAGTCTAATTCCACTCACAATTGATTCTTTAGTTTCATCAAAGTTTCGGATATAATAATTTTGGACAATCCATTTTTCGGTAATTGAGTCCCAAGTCATCATATCAGCATTAAGCTTAGAAACTAACCTATTATTTTTAAATTTTTCGATTGAAATTTTATAACCAACTTCTCTGGAGCTATTATAACTTTCGATATATATATAAATACCAGGGCTTATCTGGCGATGAATGTCCATAGCACCAATTCTAACTCCTGCACCTTTCATATAAGCATCTTGAAATTCGAGTCGTACTTTATTAGCAGATGGGATGATATAGTTACCTAGAGAAAAAGTAAACATTGTGATTATTGCGGCAGCGATAAAATATGGTACAAGAATTCTTTTAAAACTTACTCCGCTACTTAGGATAGCAATAAATTCGGAATTTTGAGCCATTTGAGATGTAAATATTATTACAGAAATAAATACAAATAGGTTAGAGAACAGATTTGCAAACCAAGGGATAAAATTCAGATAATAGTCGAATATTACAGCTCTAAAAGGAGCTTGTTTATCAAGGAAGTCATCCATTTTTTCAGATAAATCGAACACGATAGCTATTAAAACAATCATTGCTAAAGCAAAAAAGAAAGTTCCTAAAAACTTACGAATAATATATATGTCAATTTTCTTCAAATCCTTTTGCTTAAATTTTCTACTACATTATTTTTCCAGGATGTAAAGCATCCTTCTTTAATCTTTTCTCGTATTGTTTTAATTAAATTCACGTAAAATCCCAAATTATGAATACTGGCAATTTGTGCACCTAGCAATTCTCCAGAAATTATAAGATGTCTTAAATAAGCTTTTGAGTAACTAACATCGACATAAGATAATCCATTTTCGTCGATAGGAGAAAAGTCGTACTGCCATTTTTTATTTTTAATATTAATAGTTCCATTCCATGTAAAGAGCATACCATTTCTACCGTTTCTGGTAGGCATAACACAGTCAAACATATCTACACCACGCGACACAGCTTCAATAATATTTTCGGGGGTACCCACCCCCATTAAGTAACGTGGTTTATCTTTTGGCAAAATTGAGTTAACAATCTCAATCATTTTATACATATCCTTTGCGGGTTCACCAACCGAGAGTCCCCCAATAGCATTTCCTTCGGCACCAATCGAACTAATATATTCTGCTGATTGTTTTCTTAAATCATTAAACACACTGCCCTGCACAATTGGGAAAAAAGCTTGCTTAAATCCATATAAATCATGGGTTGTTTTAAAATAATTATATCCTCGTTCTAACCATTTATGAGTAAGATTCATTGAATTTTTAGCATAATTATAATCGCATGGATAAGGCGTACACTCATCAAAAGCCATAATTATATCAGCTCCGATTGCTCTTTGAATATCCACTACATTTTCGGGAGTAAATAAATGTTTTGAACCATCGATATGTGATTTAAATTCCGCCCCATTTTCTGAAAGCTTTCTGTTATCAGCAAGCGAAAACACTTGATAACCTCCGCTATCAGTAAGTATAGGATGTTTCCAACCATTAAATTTATGTAATCCACCGGCTTTTTTAATAACATCAATTCCCGGTCTTAAATAAAGATGATAAGTATTTCCGAGTATTATTTCGGCACCAATATTTTCTAGCTCATGAAAATGAACACCTTTAACAGTACCTGCCGTCCCGACCGGCATAAATATCGGTGTTTCGATATTTCCATGGTCTGTAGAAATTATACCATTACGAGCGGCACTTTCTTTATCTTTATAATTAATTTTAAAATTCATTTCATTAGAAAAACTGCTCAAAGATAATAAAAACCCGATAAGCAATTTTATTGCATAGCAAAGTCAATGAAATGTTATAAAATAATTACCTCACGATAGTAACAGTACCAGTATATGGTTCATCTCCGTTAAATAAATCTATAACATACAGATACACTCCGACAGGCACAGGATTTCCATTGTAATTACCATCCCAAGGTTCATCAATTCCTTTTGCTTCATACATATTTTGACCCCAGCGATTAAATACTTTTATATAAGCCGTTGGGTATAGATGAATGTTTTCTAATATCCATGTATCATTAATTCCATCAGCATTAGGAGTGAAAGCATTTGGTATTTTCAAACATTCTTCTTGAATATCAGTTAGTTGAATAATATCTAGTTCATATTCACAACCATTTGCATCAATTACAGTAACTAAATACTCTCCTTCTACTAAGCCGTCAATAAATTCAATACCGGATGTACCTTCGCTCCATACATATGTGTATGGTGCTGTACCACCTTCGGGAATAATCTCTATATAACCATTATTATTTCCGATACAGCTTGGATCCATTTTTGAAAAACTGGCATTAAGCTCACTTGGTTCGGCAATAATCGCTTCTGTTTCATGCACACAATTTCGGCTATCGGTAACTGTAAGGTAATATATTCCTTCGCCAAGGTTGTTAATATTGGCTTCAGTAGTATTATAATCTTCTATTTGCCAGTTGTATGAATATTCCGGCGTTCCACCTTCAACATTAACAATTACAGCACCATCGGTATATCCGTAACAACTTATGTTTTGTATATCTAAGTTGATTGTAAGAGCACTTTCAGGTTCTATTACATTTACATTACCTATAGCTTCGCAAAAATGTGAATCTGTAACTAATACCTGATAGTTTCCTGCACCGACATCACTTAATGTTGCTGTTGTTTCATTTGTCTCCCAATCGTAGGTATATTCGGGTGTTCCTCCACTAACTATTACAGTTGCAGAGCCATCGGTATAACCATAGCATGAAACTTCTGTTGTAGTAAAACTTAGTTCAAGTTGATCTGGTTGAGTAAGCATATAGGAATTACTTCCGGCACAGCCCCATAAATCCGTAATTTCCAAGGAATATATTCCGGCTGGTAAATTATTTATAGTTTGAGTAGTATCTTCATTTGACCATATATACTCAAATGGTGCTATTCCATTTGTCATTGTTCCTGTTAATGATCCACTTGAATCTCCATAGCACTGAATATCCGCTGTTTGAGTAATCTCAACAATGCCACTACCTGTTACACCAACAAACATAGTTATTTCATCACTACAACCATTATTGTCGGTAACACTTACCGTATAGTTCCCACTTACTAGACCTGTTGCAGTATTACCTTCGTATTCATTACTCCAAATATAATTATAAGAAACTGTCCCTCCTGTAACATCCACGTGTGCGCTACCAAGGCTTGTCCCACATACAACGGGTTGTGTACTTCCTGTTAAGCTCAGAGGCTCGGGCTCGGTAATGGTTATAAAACCACTAGTTTCGCAACCATTGAAATCTTTAACTGTTACCCAATATTCATCCGCAACTAAATTAATTATTTGAGGGGTAATACCTCCGGTACTCCACTCATATACATAAGTAGGAGTGCCTCCTGATACTTGAACACTAGCATTTCCTGTTGCTGTACCATTACATGTTACATTATTCCCCGTAAGTTGAATTATCATTTCTGTTGGTTGATTTACTTCAACATAATCTGAATATGTACAACCATTAGCATCAGTTACAGTATATCCAAAATTAGTATTAACAAGAATATTCGTATTTTCAAAAGTTGTTGTTCCATCTTGCCATATTATAGTAAAATCAGGGACACCTCCACTTACGATACTAATTTGTGCCTCTCCATTTTCGCCATAACATAAAGCGTCTGAAACTACCTCCTCAACAATGATTTCTTCTGGTTCAGTAATAGTAATGCTTATATCATCGGTACAAGCGTGAGCATCGGTTACTTCTATGGTGTAGGTGCCTGCTGTAAGTCCGGTAAATAAGCCACTTGCTTGGGCAGTGCCACCATTTAAGCTGTATTCGTATGGCGTGGTGCCACCTGTAGAGATTACTTCTAATTCTCCGGTAGCGTTGCCGTTACAGTCAACATCAATATGGCTGGTAGATAATTCGCTGATTACCAATAAATCGGGCTCTGTTAATGTTGTCGTTGTAATATATTGACAGCCGTTAATATCGGTTACAGTTATATCATAGGTGCCGGCGGTTAGTCCGGTTATCGTGTAACTTGTTCCTGATATAGTGGTGCTGCCTGATCCCCAATCAATGGTGTAATCTGCCGTTCCATCGGTTATTGTTACATCGATTGCTCCAATATTATCGCCATTGCATAATAATTCTGTATTTACAACTGAAGAGGCTGTAATGTCTCCATCGTCTATGATGGTTACGGTTTCTATGACTTCGCAACCATGGTCGTCGGCAACAGTTACTTCGTAAGTTCCTGCCATGAGCGAACTGGCGGTATTGCCGGACACACCTCCTGCTGTAGATGGCCATGTGTAGGTGTATGGAGAGGTTCCGTTAGCTCCTTCTACAGTTGCAGAACCCGGGGTTAAACAGTTCTGATTTACTAAGGCTGTCGTGCTTGCTGTTAAGGCTGTTGGTTCATCAATAGTAATTGTCATATCATCGGTACAGCCTTGGGCGTCTTCTACTTGTAATGTGTAGGTGCCACCGCTTAAACCTGTATATAAACCGGTTGTTTGTGGGGTGCCTCCGTTAAGTGTGTATTCGTAGGCTATAGTACCGCCTGTAGCTGTAACTTCGAGTTCGCCATTGGCATTGCCGTTACAGTCAACGTCAACATGACTGGCAATTACTTCACTGATAACAAGTGCATCGGGCTCGGTAATTTCTATGCTTATATCATCGGTACAAGCGTGAGCATCGGTTACTTCTATGGTGTAGGTGCCTGCTGTAAGTCCGGTAAATAAGCCACTTGCTTGGGCAGTGCCACCATTTAAGCTGTATTCGTATGGCGTGG
>JAQVOJ010000056.1:0-1453 GCA_028702675.1 Bacteroidales bacterium | reverse complement strand
CTGCCATGAGCGAACTGGCGGTATTGCCGGACACACCTCCTGCTGTAGATGGCCATGTGTAGGTGTATGGAGAGGTTCCGTTAGCTCCTTCTACAGTTGCAGAACCCGGGGTTAAACAGTTCTGATTGACAAGATTGGTGGTGCTGGCGGTTACACTTGCAGGGACTAAAATGTTTACAAATGTTGTTGCAGTATTTCCACATTCATCAGCCACAGTGATTGTTACAGCAGTATTTGCTGAAATTTCTGTTCCTGCAACAGGAGATTGTGTAATTGTTAAAGCTGCTATTAAGGTACAATTATCTGTGGCGGTTACTAAACCTGTAACATCAGGGACTTCATAAATACAACTTCCCATCGCATTTGCAGGTTGATCAAGAATTGTTCCGCTAATTAACGGTGCTTGAGTATCATCAATGGTAATTGTTTGCGTTACATCTGTGTAATTTCCACAATCATCGGTAATTCTGTAGGTTCTCGTGATGATTTCAGGACATGAACCACCATCTGATACATCGCCTTCATGTGTTACTGTCGGATTTACCGTGCAATTATCGGCTTCATCGGTAATCGCAGTAATGTCTGCTGTCGGAACATCTCCGGCGCATTCAACAGTTACATCAGCTGGTGCTGTACCTGTGGGATTTGTTATGTCATCAATGGTAATTGTTTGCGTTACATCTGTGTAATTTCCACAATCATCGGTAATTCTGTAGGTTCTTGTGATGATTTCAGGACATGAACCACCATCTGACACATCGCCTTCATGCGTTACTGTTGGATTTATTGTGCAATTATCGGCTTCATCGGTAATCGCAGTAATGTCTGCTGTCGGAACATCTCCGGCGCATTCAACAGTTACATCAGCTGGTGCTGTGCCTGTGGGATTTGTTATGTCATCAATGGTAATTGTTTGCGTTACATCTGTGTAATTTCCACAATCATCGGTAATTCTGTAGGTTCTTGTGATGATTTCAGGACATGAACCACCATCTGACACATCGCCTTCATGCGTTACTGTTGGATTTATTGTGCAATTATCGGCTTCATCGGTAATCGCAGTAATGTCTGCTGTCGGAACATCTCCGGCGCATTCAACAGTTACATCAGCTGGTGCTGTGCCTGTGGGATTTGTTATGTCATCAATGGTAATTGTTTGCGTTACATCTGTGTAATTTCCACAATCATCGGTAATTCTGTAGGTTCTCGTGATGATTTCAGGACATGAACCACCATCTGATACATCGCCTTCATGTGTTACTGTCGGATTTACCGTGCAATTATCGGCTTCATCGGTAATCGCAGTAATGTCTGCTGTCGGAACATCTCCGGCGCATTCAACAGTTACATCAGCTGGTGCTGTGCCTGTGGGATTTGTTATGTCATCAACAGTAATCGTTTGTGTAAGTGTTGATTGGTTTCCGCAATCATCCTCTACTGTATAAGTTCTAGT
>JAQVOJ010000055.1:18507-19713 GCA_028702675.1 Bacteroidales bacterium | reverse complement strand
AAAAAAACAAATAACCACATTATATGATATGCATTTAATCTTATCTGTTCCATATTACTCCAATTCAGGATATTTAATACTTCTGCTTTCTCCTGCAAAGCATTTAGCCAGCGAAGCTGTGGTAATTGACAAAGCTATCATTAAAGGACGCCGCAAATTGTCAATAAAAACATCTTCGGTTAATATGCGTAATAATCCTACCTTTTGCTCTTTTTCAAGTATTGCATACTCCGGCTCTGCCCTGTAAAGTTTATATACCATACGGTCAACAAACTGCCTATAAGGCTCCATAATATCGTCTGCCAAACAATATGCATTATATTTATTGCGATGATGAATACCAAGCGTAGGCAATAAACCTGACCCAACCAATGAACGCGCGACAGCAGCACGAAGAACTATATAACCATAGTTTAATAGCCCATTGGGATAATCGCCATAGCGATCGCGGATAAAGCCTTCACCAAACAATCTTGTCCAGTAAATTCTTGCAGCCGCTCCCTCTCTGTTTCCCGGGTCGCCGGACTTCACTTCTTTGGCAAAACCAAGCACATCAAAAGATTTCTTATCAAACAACTTTAGCAATTTTGCCTGATTTCTGATTTTTGCTTCAATTGTTTGTTTCCATAAATTTTTCTTTAAAGGCACAGAAGCATTTATCTGATTACGGAAAACCTCGCTTTGGGTAGTATGTCCGTCAAGATTTAGAAGTAAAGACTGGGGCATGTGTTTACTATCGCAAAAAACTACCGCAACATTGTTGTTTACCAATGCCTCGATCAATGGTAAAGAAATACTAATTTGCATACTCTCGAGAACTACAAAACCTATATCCTCTACAGGTACGCTTTGCTCCTCTTCCGTTGTTTTGTTTAAAGCAATAAGCTGATTATACTTTAAACTTAAGCGGTAAGGGTTTGTAAAATATAATGTTCTTTTTAGCATATCATTTCATTTTTCTATTTCATGCAGTCAGGGTTTAACTCTAAGTGAAGCCCTGACTTACGTTTCGTTGGACAGTCAGGGTTTCACTCCAAGTGAAGCCCTGACTTAGCCGCAAGGTTTTTATTAACTAATCTTCCGTTTCTTAATCCTGCATAATCCATAGCAGACGAAAATTCCCATTCAACAGCATTATTAACCAATCCAGCTTTTACCGGATTCTGGTGGATATAATTAAAACAAACCTGAGGGTATTGCTTTTCG
>JAQVOJ010000055.1:0-18407 GCA_028702675.1 Bacteroidales bacterium | reverse complement strand
TAACATACACCATCAAATGAAAATGATTTGGCATTAGGCAATAAGCTAAAATATCAGCATAAGGCAATATGTATGTCTCAATCTTTTTAAGAAAAAACAAATAATTCTCACGTATTAAGAAAATTCTACGCCTGTTATTTCCTTGATTGTAAATGTGATATATATAGCCTTTTTCTATTATCATATTATTTGTTCAAAAAAACACATATGTTAAGGTTGTGTATCTTCTTATAATTTTGTGAGTTTTCCTAATGTAGTTAAATTAAAATCTATTCCTTCAATCAAAGCATTAAATTGATTATGACTGAGTTTACGTTGTGCTATATAGTCTTCAGTGGATGAAAATAAACCGTCAACAGTTTTTAAGTCTGTTGCTTGTTTAGCTTCTTGGTGATATCTCAAAACAATATTACCAAATGCATACCATTTAGACCCAGATTTTATTCTATTCTTTGACAAACCAATAACCTTATATAAACGTTTTTTAATATCTGCATCTTCTAATTCCCATATCTCATCAGGATTGTTTTCATATAATAGTACCATAGTACCAATTTTAAGAATAGCTTTCAATGGTAATTCGAGCTTACTATTTATCTTAGTTAAAGGCACTAAACCTTCATATCCTTTAATACCCTGTGCCTTTAGATTTTTTTGCACAGACAGCTTAAAAAATTCACCGGCTTCCAAATTTGTTCTTATTTCAAAATCTCTTTTTACCTTACCTTTATCATCAGTTGCTTCATAAATTGCCATAAGATAATTACCGTCATTAGCTACATGATAATGTTCTTTGTAAAGTTTGGACGTTTTTTGAGATTTATCCCTTTGCTTTTTTAAATGTATGGGATTAGTCACAGAAGGCGTATATATCCTTACCTTTTTAATAGGCACAGGCTCACCATTTTTATTCGGTAATGAGTACAAGTTTTTTATCAAGCCTTTTATTCTATTTATTTCATCCTTTAAAGCAGGTTCATCTTCTTCCTCTGCATTTTTAAGTTTTTTCTCAATATACTCTATCTCTTTTTTTAATTCTTTCTCTTTAATTCTTGCATTTTCAATTATTTCGCGAACTTTATCATCTACTATATGCTTAATATTAGAATCTTCGAGACCATCTAATGGTTTTCTAACAACATATTTAATCTGTTTTTCAATTTCCCCCTTTTTGTTAGGCAATTCTCTTTCAATTGCACCATAAAATGTTTGTTGATGTAAGCTACCCCTTACTGTATCTCCTTGTTGATATATAGGTTTGCCGGCACTATCTCTAACGATTTTACCTCTTTTTCTTAAAACTTTTTTCGATTGTTTTGGCAAAACATCAGGAGTATGATGCGAAACCAAAATATCTTCTTCAATCTTTAAAATATCTTCCGTAAAACTCTTCCATGGTTTCTGCACATAAGGTCTTACAGAATTTTCATTAATAAAAGCATCTTCACATTCGTGATAATATTTTGCCAATTCTTCATAGTTTTCTTTTGTCATACAAGCTATTACAATGGCATCAACACAATGATGAATATGGTTTACTCTTTCCTTTTTCTCATAGGCTTTTTGGATATCCCACATTTTACGAAAATCTGAGACAGTATTACCTTTTACAGTATAAACTTTATTAAAAATAGTTTGTAAATACAACCTGGAATATTTAGTAATAATCCCAATATCAACAATTTGGCTATTTTTAAAACCCTGTGGGACATCTTCCATCAAAAATCTGGTTAGTTTATCTCTGTAATAATCACGTTCAAAACGTAGTTTGTGTCGTTTTACTATTGCTCTGTCTTTAGCATCCTTATCTGGTGCACCTTTTGATTGTTTTACTGCAAATTGTATTTGTTTCTCAATATCTTCAATTTTATCAGCCCAAAAGTTTTCAGCCCTTTGTTTTATTTCATTATAGTTTCCCAATTCAAAAGGAATTTTATTTCTTTTTGTTTGTCTATTGTATCTATTATCACATAATGTTTTATTTACTTGCGAATTATCGTATGACAAACTTCTTGGTATTGTATGTTCAATATCATACTTTGGGTTAGCACCTAAAAATTCACTCAACCCAATTTCATTGCCTGTATAAATACATTTGTGGTTTTGCTCTTCCCATAACTGATACTTCAATACGTCATCATTACTTGGTTCTGTAGAATAACCATGGTTCTTATAATGTTCTGTTATCTTGTCTGCATATTGTTTTCTAAGAGTCTCTCTATCTCTTTGCCAGTTTTGCAAAGCTTTTCGTTCATTGGCATTTAAAAGTCCCCTAGACATCTCTATATTTATTTTTGTATTCTCATCAATAATATCTTCTCGTAATAATTCATTTACTACTTTTCGCAACTGATGTAATGCTCGCATTGCCATAGGATTCCTTACAGATGAAATCATCGGGCTTCCAAGATATCTGCGACCATCTTCAGCTCTTTTTGCTTCATTATATACTTCAATTGCAGAGGGATGATAAATTCTCCCGAGCTGCTTTTCATCTAGTTTATATCTTTCTGTTAAAAAAGTTTTAACCCTTTCGTCTATAGTTTTTACTTTAATAAATTCGCCTCTATCATTACCCTTTTGCATTTGCTTTTTAAATAGCCTGTTTGCATCATTCAGTATTTTATTCCTTTCAATTTCAGGTTTTGATTCAAATCTATTTTTACCAAAATAATTTATAATTGATTCTTTTAAATTTTCTTTATAATAATCCTCTGCCTCTTCACTCCATACTTCCCCACTATCTCTACAAGTTTTTATTAAACCATTTACAATTTCAATTATTGATTTATCTTCATTTTGGGTTTGGATAATTCTTACAATTTCATCACTAATCTCTTTTTGATTTTCAGGATATTGCCAAATCTCTTTTGGAACAGAATTAATCATATTGGCTAATATAACAGCATGAGAATAAATCATACCTTCGCGTAGATATGGCAATATTTTTTTTATTGCATTAATACTTAGTGAAGCATAGTCCTTTTTTAAATTAATCTTACAGTATTCTTTTGCTATTTCAGCACTAAATCCAAGTTTTATTTCTGCAAATTTTCCTAACTTCTCCTCTGAATCAAATGTTAACAATGCATGCCAAGCATCTTGCACTATTTTATTTAGCTCACCATTTTCATTAATTTGAAAGGAATAATCATCATTTAAAAACTCGTTGCAAAAAAAATCTCTAAATCTTGCAGAAACCGGATTGCCACTAATTGTGGTATTCATTTTATAATTAAATAAATAATCCTCATCATTTATACCATGACTCTTGTAATATTTATATTGGTTTTTTGGAGCAAGTGTTTTTGCTAAATCTTCGAAACTAAAATGTTCTCGCTTCAAAAAGAATCGTTCAATAACTTTTATTCTTTCACTCCTGTTAAGAAAACGCATTTTTTCATCATAAGGTGTTTTAATTTTCATATTGTTAACAAGACATAACATCCTATATTCTTCAAACAAAGGATGCGAAACAGAGCATCTTTGCTTTTTAGATTCAAAAACGCACTTTCCTATAAGTCCTTTTTGTGATTTAAGTGGTCTTTGATAAAATATTGCATTCTTAAGCTTTTGTACTAATTCTATAGGTAAATTCTGGACTTCACAAATTTTATCAAATTCCTCAAGATAATGGTCTTCTCTATGTGTATATTGGTCTCGTATCTTTTCGCCGTTTAAATATTTATCATAAAAATATTGCCCAAGTGTTTGTTCGCCCTTTTCTGCAGATATTTGCTGAATATTCTTTTTAACTGCACCATCACTTTCCTGTGTGCCTTCTAATCTGTTACTTAAAAAACCACGTCTTTGAGCAATATGATAAAAAGCCCTTCCAATGATAAAACGATCATTTTCATCATTATTATCTAATTTTTTAGTTGCAGCAATGAACCTGAAATAATATGGATTTTTTTGTGATTTGTCATCAGTCCGCCACCAATTAATAAAATCCTTGTTTAGTGGGTATAGTTTTTTATAACGCCAATCATTCAATTCATTACGAGATAGTTCAGGGCAATATCCATATTCACAAAGTGTTTGTAAAGTTGCGATTTTTCTTAACCTTCTCCTATATTTGAGTCGCCTTGCCGCTCTGTAATTTGTTCTTTCAGCAGCCTTTGAGCTTTCAATTCCTTTTTCAATTTTAACTCCCTCCTGAAAAATCCTAACTCCCTTATCAACTAACTTAAATTTTTCATTATCTTTCTCTACCACAGCCCAACCAATGCTGTTAGTACCTAGATCAAGTCCTAATATTTTTGTCATATTTATTATATATAATTAAAAAACATCTAAAAATAATAAATAAATTTGCATTTAACCAAATATATATGTAATTTTGTATAATTACATCTTATCACAATAAGGCTCCCGATAGCTATCGGGATGCCGAAGGATAAAATGTCCTATACTCCCGCTTCGGTGGGAGTTCTTTTTGCAATAAGATTTAAAATTATTTTAATTTAGATTTCCCCCAACCAGTTCTCGACCATTCTTAAACCATACTCGGTAATAGCAGATTCCGGATGGAACTAGAAGCCGGCAATTTTTAAGGTTTTGTGTTCAAAAGCCTGAATATTACCTTCGTTATCGTAAGCAGTAATGAGTATCTGTTCAGGTATTTTGGTTTTATCAATTACCCACGAGAGTTTCAGAGTATTCCGGTTTTAATGAGATATTGCTCTTACAGGTTTCTATAATTTGTGATTGCGATCTTTCTCAAATACTTGCATATTTTGGACATTAATTCCATCAATTTCAAATTTTATAATGGTTTTCACTTTATGTATTCCACGATTTCCCGCAGCACCCGGGTTAATATGCAGTAATCCTAAATTTTTATCATTTATTACTTTAAGTATGTGAGAATGTCCGCTAATAAATATTTTTGGCGGATTATGGTATATTTCGGGTTTTACCTGCGGAGCGTATTTCCCCGGATACCCTCCAATGTGAGTAATCCAAACGCTAATACCTTCAATTCTGAATTTTTGATGTTCAGGATATCGTATTCTAATATCGTAACCGTCAACATTCCCGTAAACAGCTCTTAGTGGTTTAAAATTTTCTATACTATCAGCAACAGTAAGGTCTCCAAAATCTCCGGCATGCCATATTTCGTCAACATCTTTAAAGAAATCAAAATATGCTTTGTCTAAAAAACCGTGTGTGTCGCTAAGTAGTCCAATTCGTGTCATAATGCAAAGATAAAATAAATATAAATCTGTAATTTATGATTTGTGATTTGTAATTTAATTGTTATTTGTAATTTGTGGTTTAATTGTTATTTGTAATTTGTGGTTTAATTGTTATTTGTAATTTAATTGTTTTACTTTTATAAAAATTTCCAGTAAATGCAATGGTTCTATTCAGAAAGTAAAGAAGTAAACGGCACAATAATACTAAGCGACTCGGAGTCTCATCACTGTACACGAGTATTGCGTATGCAAAATGGTAATAATTTAGTTTGTACCGATGGTAAGGGCAATTATTACGAATGTGAAATTATTGACATTAATCCGAGAAGCACAGTATTAAAAGTACTTAAACATGAAAAAGATTTTGGTAAGAGACCATACACATTACACATTGCGATAGCACCTACAAAAAATAATGAACGTATGGAATGGTTTTTAGAAAAATCAACTGAAATAGGGATTACTGAAGTTACACCAATTTTATGCACACACAGCGAACGTAAAGTAATAAAACCCGACAGGTTTAGGCGTGTTATTGAATCTGCTATGAAGCAATCGCAGCAAACATATTTACCAAAGCTTAACGAAATGATTAGTTTTGAACAGTTTGTGAATAAAACTCATACAAGCACAAAGTATATTGCATATTGCGAAGAAATACCTGCTATTCATTTTAATAAAGTTTTAGGTAATGCTACATATATATTAATTATGATTGGTCCGGAGGGAGATTTCTCGAAAGAAGAAGTAAAACTTGCCACCGAAAACGGTTTTATTCCAGTAGGTTTGGGCAACACACGCTTACGCACCGAAACTGCCGGCATTGTTGCTTCTGCTTTAGTTGCTAATAGTTTTGTTTAAAACTAAAAGCTGTGTACTAATCATGTTTTGAGAGAAATAGGTAAATATTAAAACATAACAAGGTTCATTTGTAATCCAATGCTTAGTGGAGTGATATCGAACGATCCATCGTTAAATATATCAACCATATTATATCTTGCAAAAAGAGCAAATTGGTTGTAGCCGAGACGCATATAAAGTCCGTAATTTTTATTATTTAAGTATGAAGGATGTTTTGTTCTTATAAATACTCTTTCGTCGTTATCGTTTTTCTTTTCTACAAGTCCATATCCGGCAACAATACTATAGTAAGCACCAATATCAACATAAGCACCAAATTCATTATCTTTGCTATTATTAAAATAAAATCTTGTAAATATTCCACCTATAACATTATTTTGGAAAGATCTAGATATATCTTCGATAATAAGGTCTGTACCCATGCTTCTAAGCTGATTTGTTTTAACAAGCCTATGCCATTCATTTTCGTAAGCAATATCAATACCCAAATCCCATATAGGTAAGAGCTGTAATTTATAAGACACACCTGCTGCCCAAGTACCACCTAGTGCCGGTTTTTCATCGATTTTTTTGTTAATAGGTACAGCCATACCATATCTTACAAAATAATGAGCGTAATGCTGTTTTTTAGGTCCCCATAGTGTTTCTTCGTAGTAAGTTTCAATATTTGAACTTTGTATTACATCAGCCTGCGCCGAAAGTAATTTAACGGCTATAATAGCGATAATAGTAAGCAGATATTTAGGCAAATTTCTCATTTACAGATTGCAAATTACAAAAATTTTAAAAAATAAGATTAACATATTTCATATTATTTACTAACAAAACATATGCTGTTAAAATTTAACCCAACAGCATATTTTATCAATAACAAGTATTTTACCCTAAATATGTTTTCAACAATTTACTTTTTGAGGTATGTCTGAGTCTTCTAATAGCTTTTTCTTTTATTTGACGAACTCTTTCGCGGGTAAGTCCAAATTCTTCTCCAATTTCTTCAAGAGTTTTTTCTTGACAACCGATACCAAAAAAGTATCTTATAATATCTCGTTCTCTTTCGGTAAGTGTAGCGAGAGTACGATGAATTTCTCTACTTAAAGATTCATTAATAAGTATTGAGTCGGTATGTGGTGAATCGGTATTTTCGAGCACATCTAACAATGAATTTTCTTCACCGGTTACAAATGGAGCATCAACAGATACATGTCTGCCAGAGACTCTCATAGTATCCGAAACTTTTTCGGGAGCCAAATCAAGAGCTTTTGCCAATTCGTCGCTAGTAGGTTTGCGTTCGTTTTCTTGTTCAAATTTACTAAATGCTTTATTAATTTTATTTAGCGATCCAACCTGATTCAATGGCAATCTTACAATCCTAGATTGTTCTGCCAATGCTTGCAAAATAGATTGACGTATCCACCATACAGCGTATGAGATAAATTTAAATCCACGAGTTTCATCAAATTTTTCTGCAGCTTTTATTAATCCTAAATTACCTTCGTTAATCAAATCGGGAAGACTAAGTCCTTGATTTTGATACTGTTTTGCAACAGAAACGACAAATCTAAGGTTTGCTCTTGTTAGTTTTTCAAGAGCTATTCTGTCTCCTTTTTTAATACGTTGTGCCAATTCTACTTCTTGCTCTACCGAGATTAGTTCTTCCTTCCCAATTTCTTGCAGATACTTATCTAGTGAGGCACTCTCACGATTAGTAATAGATTTTGTAATCTTTAATTGTCTCATAAAAACTTTATCTTGAAATATTTTGATATAGGTTACTCAATACGTAAGTTTTAATAAAAGGTTGTGTTTTTTTCAAAAATATTTTAAAAACAAGTTGATATTATATAAACAACTAATTTTACAATGCAAAAGCATAATAAGCTACCATCCCATTTGGATAAAGCCCTTCGATAAAAACAGCTCCATCGGCATCTTCTAATGCCTTCTCTATATCTTTAACAGTTTTAATCTGCATATTGTTTATATGTGTAATAATATAATCTTCTTGCACGCCTTTGCTCATAAGCTTACCAGGCATTAAATCGCTAACTTTTACTCCAAAATTAATTCTTAAATTTTGTTTTTCTTGAGCAGTAATAGGCTCAAATTTTGCACCTAAAACTTCAATAGATTCTTTCGAGATCATTTCAGTTTTACCGTATTTATTTTTTAATTCTAATTTTAATTTTTTCTCTTTTCCATTTCTAAGAATAATAAAACTTACAATATCACCTGGTCTGTATTTGCTTACTTGCTCAAGTAATCCTGCATTACTATTTATTTCGGTATCATTAATTGCAAGAATAATATCTCCGGCTTTCATTCCGCATTCTTCTGCCGGACCGTTTTCCCATATTCCGGCAACAAATACACCACGTGGCTTATCCATATCTAAAGACTTTGCCATATCCGAATCAATATCAACAATATTTACACCTATGTATGCTCTTTGCACTTCGCCAAATTCGATTAAATCGGCAACAACCTTTCGCACTATTCCTACCGGGATAGCAAAACTATAACCTATAAAAGAGCCTGTTTTTGAAGCAATTGCAGTATTAATTCCAACCAACTCTCCATTCATATTAACCAAAGCACCTCCGCTATTTCCGGGATTTACAGCTGCATCTGTTTGAATAAATGACTCTATTCCCATATTTTGCGACATAAGATTTATATTACGAGCTTTAGCACTTACAATACCGGCAGTTACTGTACTTGTTAAATTAAATGGATTACCAATTGCAAGAACCCAATCGCCAATTTCAAGCTCATCGGAACTGCCATACGGAATATATGGTAAACCGTCTGTATCAATTTTAAGTAATGCTATATCAACTGAAGCATCTCTACCAATAAGCTTAGCATCAAAAGATCTTTTGTCGTTTAGAATAATCTCTATTCTTTCGGCATTTTCAACAACATGATTATTGGTAACGATATAACCGTCTGAAGAAATAATTACTCCTGAACCTGAACTTGTTACGGGAGAGCTATATTTAGGGTTCGTCCCAAATATGAAATCGTATAAAGTATAATTTGGAACATTGAACTCAGTTTTAACATGCACTACACCCTGAACAGATGCACCTGCTACACTCCTAAAGTCAATAGAACTATCTCCCATTAATCTTCCACTAAAATTATTTACAGGAATACCACTTAAATTCGACTTATACTGATCTACTAAAAAATGTTCGGTTCTAGCTACTTCGTCTTTATTTCTATTAATATAAATAATATAAACCCCTAATAACAAAGCACCACCCAAGAAACCTGTAAATAAACTGTAAATAAAATTCCTTAGTTTCATAATATTAGTTTTTAGTTAATTTACTGTAAATTTGTCGTTAATTAGTTTGTTATATTTATTTTTTTATAAACGTACTATTGCTTTCAAAGTTTATACCTTTGCTTCATTATTAACATTTTTTTATGAAATTGCCTAATCAAAATAATTATTATCTGCCAACTTGCAGGCTTACGGGATGGCGAGTAACTATTTTGCTTACGTAATCACATCTGACCGTTGTAATAAAATTAAAAACAGATGAAATTAAAATTTAATAAGTATCATGGTGCCGGTAATGATTTTATCATAATAGATGGTGTTTCTAATAGAATTAATCTAACCACCCAAAGAATAAAAGAAATGTGCGATAGGCATCTCGGTATTGGTGCCGATGGTTTAATGATTATTGAACAATCTGATGATTTTGACTTTTCTATGGTATATTATAATTCTGATGGTAACGAAGGTAGTATGTGTGGTAATGGCGGCAGGTGTATTGTCGATTTTGCAGGAAAAATGGGAATGATAAGTACTACAACTACTTTCGAAGCTATTGATGGAATTCACGAAGCTGAAATTTTAGAAAATGGATTGATAAAGCTTAAAATGAGAGATGTTGCAACTGTCAAAAACTACGAGGACGGAACATTTATTGATACCGGTTCACCTCATTTTGTCAAACGAGTGCCTGACATTTCGACAGTTGATGTAGATATTGAAGGCAAAAAATATAGATATGATACAAGATTTTTGCCTGATGGAACAAATGTAAATTTTTATTCAATTAATAATAATGAAGTCTTTGCAAGAACTTTTGAAAGAGGAGTAGAAACAGAAACATTATCTTGTGGTACAGGTGCTGTAGCTGTTGGCTTAGTTGTGATATATAAAAATTTACTAGACACTACAAAAATATTAATAAACACTCTTGGTGGCAAATTGCAAGTAGAATGTGAGAATCACAATCAATCATATACCAATATATATTTAACTGGACCGGTAGTTAAAGTTTTTGATGGAGTTTATTGTTTATAACAATAATGTATTAATAAACATTCACAAGGTGAAAGTACAATAATCATAATTTCGATGGATACATGGCGGTACTGTAAACAGTAGTTGTAGTCATCTTTACCGTCAAGCAGAGCCGAAACCACCAAAAAGAATATCCTTAATAAGGAATATATTCTTCGATTACTTGATCTGGATTAGAACCGTCATATTTTGTAATAACATATTTCAAAATAATCTTAGAGACTTCGCCATTTATATATTCAATCCTAGAAAGAGGAATACCATTTTGGTTAGAACCTGCAATATTAAACTCAGCATTTCCGATTGAATCAAGATAAGGTGCACCTTGAATTTTTAGATATGTAAAGTTCTTTATTGAATCGATAGCTCCGTCATAATCCATATCGGCGTAGAAAGGACTTTCCGGATCGGATACTGTACCAAGATACCCATAAATTGAAGAAAACTGTTGTGACAATTCGGGGTGCCATAATTCGGCATAAACCGTAAAGAAAATATTTCTATTATTTGATGGATCATAATGATTATATACTCTGGAGATTCTGAGTCTTCCGGCAGTACGAGTATCTGCACTTACTGTAGAACGGTATGAGGTATCGTTCCAAAAGAAACTTTGCTGTCTCCTACATTCGTAAGAACCGGCAAATGGTGTAGATACATTTTTAACACGAACCATTCTACCAATAGTATCGCTATTTCCCTCTTGGTCGGTTGCCGTATAGGTTATATAATAATCTCCAGTTCTTCTTGTTTTTCCATCGTTATAGAAATTGATTACATCTTCTATATCATTTTCTATTTCAATTTCGTCCTCGTTGCTTGCATTATCTTCAACATAAATACCTCTATCGGCATATTGTAAGCCTAATAAAATAGTGGTATCAGAGGCTCCATATAAATACAATTTTGGTGGAATAGTATCCGTTGGTCCACAAGATGTTAAAAAATAAACAGCAGCAATAAAGCTTGTTACTAATAAAATTCGTAAATATTTCATAATACACAGTTTTAAACTATTGTCGTAAAAATACTAATTTTTTTAAAACAAATAAACTTAAGAGTAAGAAAATATCAATTTTTTAATTAAATATAAAAAACCTTACTTAATAATTATCTTTGTATTAACAACATAAGAGTAGTTAATATACTGTATTATATACATACCGGGCGATACTTCGTCAAGATTTAATTTATGGGTAAATCTATTTTGTTGTACAGATTTAGAAAGAATTAATTCTCCGTTAAGATTAAAAACATTAATCTTATCTCCTTTTAAAGAAGCTTGACTACACTCCACAACAATATTATCCATTGCAGGATTAGGATATGCCAGCATGTAGGGTTTAATAGATGATGTATTAATTAAATTATATTCTGCTCCAATTGTAATAGCAGTATTATCAATATACAATCTGCTGCCATTATCATTAATAGCTCTAAAAGCGATTATAATATCTTGACCTCTCCAGTAGTTTAAATCAAGTTTTACCGTATCCCAATCGTTCTCACTTTCGGGTACAAATTGGGTATTACCTGCATTCCCCTGCACAGTTGACAAATTTTCGCCACTATTTTCATAAATAATAGAATCGAAGCTAGCACCACAATCTGTACTTACTATTACTTGTAAAGTATCTTTAAAAAGATACTCCATACGTTTTTTGTAAGCATAATTAAACTCTAAAGAAATCTGCCCTGTATCGGGCAAAGTAAATTGTGGCATCAAGGCATCATCAATTTGCCCTGCACGTGGTTGATAATTATAAAAATTGAAATACAAAGCTCTGTTATTGCTTTCTGAATCCCATTCTACAGTTTTCCAAGTCTTGTCATTGTCAGGATTTTTTATATACCACATACTATTATCAGACACAAAATATACTGTGTCAAAATCTTGTAAATACGGGATATCCATATTTTGTATAACATAGACATATTCAATTGCATAATTATTAAAGACATCATATTCTGTTAATGCTTCATTAAGTAAAGCTTTTGCTTGAATTTGATTGTTTCCGGGGCTTAAATACAAATCATTAATGTTAATATCTAAACTATCGCCGGCTGCAATAATACTATTTGGTACATCATTCATTATTGTATCAGAATTTAGAATAAAAACAATGTGCATATCGCTAAAGTCTTCTGTTCCCAAATTGTATAATCTTAAAACAGCATCTTGATTTTCTTGCCCTGGGCATAATAATGAGTCATTATTTATTATAATTTTTGTTGCTAAATCATATTGATTAGTAACAGGCGGTACAGGCTCGTAGATCGTTTCTAAAAACTGATAAGCAGCATAAACATCAATCATACCTCTACCATAAACATTATCCTCACCGGGTTCTCCCAAATCAATTGCTGTTTGATAAAGTGCATTTTTAAGTTGGTAGGCACTTACTTCAGGGTATGCTTCACGCAATAATAACAAAGCCCCTGACACATGTGGACACGACATTGATGTTCCACTTAAATTAGCATATTCATTGTGTCCTGATGCAGAACGTACTGAATAACCGGGAGCAACTACTTCGGGTTTAATCTGCAAACTACCTTCTTCGTCTATGCAAGCTGTAGGACCCCGACTACTAAAATCAGTAATGGGTAATGATGAATTATTTCCGTTTACTGCTCCAATAGAAAAAACATTAAGTTCAGAAAAAGCGAGCATTGCAGGAAATCCTACTGTACCTGAGGCAGGACCTTCGTTACCTGCCGAAAAAGGGGAGCAAATTCCGGCAACTTCAATAACCTCCAATATTTGTGTTTCTGTCATTTCGCAAGCTCCGAATGCTAAAGCCATATTATAATCGTATCCCCAAGAGTTATTTATCACATCAGGAACATCATAAGAGGTTTCGGGGTTACCATCAGGGTCTAATACCCATTCAAAAACAGCCATAAAATCAGCAGGTGTAAGTAAATCACTTTCGTTTGAAGCAACCGGATCGCTGGCAATCCATTTTGCGTTTACAGCAACACCTATTGTATCGTTTGTTGCAGGGTCTAATCCTAAAACTGTTCCTGTAGTGTGTGTGCCATGACTCGAAATAGCATGGTCTTGAGGCACAGAGTTTCGTACTCCATACCAAACATAACTAAGAGGAAAATAATTGCCTAAGAAATTATCGCTTATAGCAGGATGGTCGGGCCAAACTCCGGTATCCATACTTAAAAGTATTGTGTTGCGTCCTGTATATCCCAAATCCCATAAGGGTTTTGCATTTATTGCCAATAAGCCCGGTTCGGTATTTCCTCCTTGTTTAGGAACTGATGTTTCAATTTTTACAGGCTCCATTCTCTGATATAGAGGAGCATCTAAATCTAATATTAAAATATCATCTCGTAGTGCAAGATTATAAACTACAGCCGGGCGAGCTTTAATGTGTATAACATTCACTATCCAAAAGCTCTTAAGCTCTTTAATCTGTCCCGAATATAAATCACTATATGATTTAAGATATTGCAATAATCCCTTTTGCGAAAATTTTGCTGTATTATTCAATTCTTTTATTACAGATTTAATTCTAAGATGCCTATTCGCTTTTTGTTTATCCAAACTACGGGTTAAGGCTTCAATATCAGTTTGTTCTTTCAAAACAATATTTACGCCTATATAGTCTTGGGTTTCACTTTGTTTGTTTAGCTCTTGCTCTAATGCATAAGAAATTACTCCTTGGGCATTAAGAATAGCAGAAATCAAAATAAAAATAATGGTAAATGTATTTTTCATAATGATATTTTTCACAAATTTACTCTTTAAATTTCACATAAATTCCTAATTACTACCGAAGCTGCAAAACATCCAAAAATTGCCGGCATATAGGAGATTGTTCCTACATTAGATTTTTTATTTTCAGACTCTTCAAGCACAACGCTGCTTTTATCTGCTTTTTCGGAACTAAATACCACATCAATTCCTTTATATATACCCAAGCGATGCAATCTTTTTCGCAAAATCCTAGCTAATGAACAATTATAAGATTTAGATATATCCGAAATTTTAACAGACTCGGGATTTGTTTTACCACCTGAGCCCATACTACTAACAATAGGTATTTCTTTTTCTACACACAATTTTATTAAATAAATTTTTGGAGAAAGTGTATCAATTGCATCTATTACATAATCATATTTGTTTATTAAAACTTGCAACATATCTTCATCTTTTAAAAACATATTATGCTGATATACTTTTACTTGCGGATTTATATCTTGCAGCCTCTCTGCTAATACTTCAACTTTTGGCCGATTAAGATTTGAGTTTAAAGCAATAAGTTGACGATTAATATTTGTAAGATTAATAATATCGTTATCAACAATGCTTATAGTCCCTACGCCTGCTCTGCACAATTGTTCGGCAGCATAAGCCCCTACTCCGCCCAAACCTGCAACAAGCACATGAGACGAAGCAAGTTTTACAAGTTTTTCTTCGCCCAACAATAATTTTGTTCTATCAAGCCAATCCATTATGGTCTATATGAAAACAGTTTTTAAAATTATCTTTAATTATATTCTGCAAACTTAATAAATCAAGTTGTTTAATTTTTGCAGTTATCTTGTAAATTTCAGATATACTTAACTCAGACTCATCGGTTTCAAAAAACAAACGATTATCGGGAACAATACTCATATATGAATTGAGTTTTTCAACATTATTCATCAAATCTGTTCCAATCGAAATGTAAAAACCTTGATTAAGTAATTCTTTTAACACACTACTTTTTGAGTTAAAACCATGAATTATCCATGCCTGCTCAGGGTTTGTATCCTTTTTCAATTTAATTATTTCATTAAATGCTTTTACACAATGAATTATTAAAGGCTTTTTATAATGTTCCGACCATCTAATGTGTTTCACAAATACAGAAATTTGCTTTTCAAACTCCTCTCCTCTTAGCTTATCCAACCCACATTCACCTATTGCCAAACATCTTGAGTGTTTAATCTTTTCTATTAATGCGGAATCATTTTGATTGTATTCAGGAATTTTCCATGGATGAACACCAATAGAAAAAAATCCCGACTCAGGAATACCTCTATCATGAAATAAACTTAAAAGAGAGTTTTCAGTTTCTGTTCTATGTGTGTGAATATCTATCATTTACACAAATCCCCTTGTTTGAAATTATTTTCATTCATATAATTTCTGATTTTATGAACTACTTCAAAGTTTTTTATACCTCCCCAATCGGGAGCAACTAATGTTTCTCGTGGTGTTTCGCTTGTAAATCTTTCGATAATAAAAGTTTTTTTCAATTTTCTTAAAAATTCACTTACGAATGTTACATACAAGTTTAAATCAAAAATGCCAAATTCGTTGGGGTTTACAGCATACATTTCGTCAGCTCGTGTGCCTCTAATAATTTGCATTTGGTGCAACTTAATAATATCTATAGGCAATTTATTAATTATATTTGCATGTTCCATCATCTCATCTTTACTTTCACCCGGTAGTCCTAAAATAAAATGAGCCCCTGTTGTGATACCAAGTTCCTTATTAAGATTGACGGCTTCAATAGCTTTTCCGAAATTATGCCCGCGGTTTATGTAATCTAGAGTTTTGTTTAATGTACTTTCGATACCATATTCAATTGCGAGATATTGTGAGCCTACCAGTTTTTTAATTTCGCACAACAAATTTTTATCAACTGTATCTGGTCTGGTGGCAATAATTAATCCTACAACACCTTTTACATTAAGTGCTTCGGCATATCTGTCCAAACATGTTTCGGTATCAGCATAAGTATTTGTATAAGTTTGGAAATAAGCCAAATATTTTTGTGTTTTATATTTGGGGCTAAAAAAGTTTATCCCTTGTTGCAACTGTTCTTTAATATTAGAATTATCATTATTGCAATAATATGGGCTAAAACTTTGGTTCGAGCAGTAAATACAACCACCGGTAGCGATACTGCCATCTCTGTTTGGACACGAAAAACCTGCATCAACAGCAATTTTCTGCACACGAGAGCCAAATATTTTCCTTATGTAGCTGCTATAGTCGTTCCAAGGATTTTGAACATTCATTTTTATTCATTATCTGAATTGTCATCTTCTGGCTCTTTCTCACTTCCATTTTCTTTGTAAAAATACTTAATTTCGTACTGTCTGCTTCCGTATGAACTTGATTGGGGGTCGTCCTCGTCAGATTCAAGCTCCCAGCTATATTGCTCACGCTGTGGACCTTTTGCCCTATATATGTAAGCTAAAACAAATCCTACAATCAAACCCGATAAGTGTCCTTCCCATGAAACATTAGTGTCGGTCGGGAAAACTCCCCATACCATTCCGCCATACAGGAACACAATTAAAAGCGATATAGCCATTAATCTTAGATTATTACGTAATATCCCGCTCAGAAATAAAAATCCTGCAAAAGCATAAATCAGTCCGCTAGCACCGATATGATAAGACTCTCGTCCTATTATCCATGTTAAAATTCCTGTAAAGACCCAAGAATATCCCCATATTTTAAGAGCAATTTCACGATAAAAATAAAAGATTCCTGTTCCGAGCACAAAAAATGTAATTGAATTTGCAGCTAAATGTCCCAAATCGCCATGCAATAAAGGCATCAAAAATATTCCCCACAACGATTTCCAATGCCTGGGGTAAATGCTATAATTGCTAAGATTAATATCGAGGCTTAATTCGGTAAGCTTAATAAGCCAGCAAATAATTAAGAATATAACCGGAATTACTGCCGAAATTATTAAACGCTTTCTTTCTATCCTGAGGTCTATATCATTCATACATACAAACTAACACAAAGTTTTTAATTAATCCAATACACATTCTAAATTTTGATATGTATTATAGTAATATAGACAAATTTGTAAACTCATTGTTTTAAGCAATAACTGAATTTATTTAAATGCTTTGATATTATTGTTATTTTTACCTCGATATATTCTTATGAAGTTATTAGTTTTAAATTACGAATATCCCCCGCTGGGTGGAGGAGCAGGACAGATTAGTAAAAGCATTTCGGAAGGACTTGCTTTGCTGGGACATGATATTACTGTTTTAACAACTTGGTACGAGGCTTTAGCAGAAACAGAAACACTAAATAATGTAAAAATTATTAGGTTAAAAAGCAAACGCAAGTTCGTGTATCGTTCAAATCCATTTGAAATGACTTCATGGATTTATCATGCTAAAAAATTTCTTAAAGAACATTTAAAAACTGAAAAATACGATCTTGTTTTTGCGAATTTTGCATTACCCGGAGGAGAAGTTGCATACTCAATTAAACTAAAGTTCAGAATTCCTTATGTAATAATTTCGCATGGGCACGACATTCCTTGGTTTGCTCCAGAACAAATGATATGGTATCATATATTTACATATCATTGGATACGTACAATTGTTACAAACTCTGAAATGAATTTTGTTCAGAGCAACGAAATGAAAACCAATATCGACAGATTTACCGGTTTTAGGATAAAAGACCGAAATAAAATTATCTACAACGGCTGGGACAGTTCTGTTTTTAGAAGCGATTATTCAAAAAGGAGCAAAGAATTTAAAATACTATTTCCTGGTCGTCTGGTAAAACAAAAAGATCCGTTTACTTTTCTAAAAGCATTACAGATTCTAAGAAGCAACAACTACAAATTTAAAGCACATATTTTAGGTGATGGTCCTTTAAGAAAGAAAATGGAACAATTCGTTTACAATCACTCTCTTAAAGATTTTGTGGAATTTAAAGGCTGGATAAGCAGAGAAGAAATGCTAAATGAATATCAATCAGGAAGTTTAACTGTTTTACCATCGCTCTCAGAAGGTATGAGCATGGCAACTCTTGAAGCATTAGCTTGTGGGCAATATGTTATCACAACACGTGTAAGCAATAACGAAACTCTTATTAAAATTGGCGAAAACGGGGATTTCATTCATAAAAAAGACCATGAAATGCTTGCGGGATTAATAGGTAAGTTTTATCACAAAAAATTTGAGCAGGGCTATTTGATTGATGAACAAAAGCTAACAAAATATCATGAACTTTATGA
>JAQVOJ010000144.1 GCA_028702675.1 Bacteroidales bacterium | reverse complement strand
AGATGCACAAAGATAATTGTAAGCTTTCTCAAAATTTGGCTAATAATAAAACCTTAAGCACCGTGCCAAACCACAGACTAACAACTTGTTACGAGCCTGCCAAGAATAATGCGATGAATAATGCGGGTTATTCAATATCTATTTGATGCTAAGATAAAAGAGAAAGAAATTGAACCCGGCAAAAGCCATTCTATTTTTCAAATTTAAAATATTTTATATATGTAATTGCAATAAGCATTTTTATTAATTCTTTAGGTGTTAATATTACTATTTTGATTGCCAGTATATCTGCCCTGCTAGTGGGTATAGGCTTAGGTATCCAGCACTTTTTTAATGATGTAATTTCGGGTATGGTTATGCTTTTCGACCATTCTATAAAAATAAACGATACTGTTGAAATTGATAATAGTTTAATTGGTAGAGTTTTGAAAATAAATTTACGTACATCTGAAATTCTTACTAGAGAAAACATAATAATGATAATCCCCAACAGTCATTTTACTACCGAAAGAGTTATCAACTGGACACATAATGCTAAACTTACACGTTTTACTGTATCGGTTGGCGTTGCATATGGTAGTGATGTTCGCTTAGTTGAAAAGCTATTAGTTGAAGCTGCAATGGAACATCCAGAAGTAAGTAAAGAGCCTAAACCTTTTGCCCTATTTAGCAATTTTGGAGATTCTTCCTTAGATTTTGATTTAAAGTTTTGGAGCGAACATACTTTTCTGATAGAACCAATAAAAAGTGATTTGCGATTTGCAATAGATCAAAAATTTAGAGATAATAATGTAACTATACCATTCCCTCAACAGGATGTTTACATAAAAACTCCTATTGATATGCGACCAAGTTCTTAGCTACAATAATGACGAAACTTCTTTAGCAATTCTAGCAAATTCTTCGTTTGAGAGACTAATTCTTTTATTTGCAAAACAAATATCGGCTTCAGAATTTAGAGGTACTAAATGAATATGTGTATGTGGAACTTCAAGCCCCAGCACAGCAATACCAATACGTTTACAATCAACTACAGATTCTAGTGCTATTGCAACTTTTTTTGAAAACACCATTAATCCTGCTAATATTTCGTCATCATGCTTAAATATATAATCCTTTTCTTGTTTTGGGACAACCAAAGTATGTCCTTTAGCAAGAGGATTTATATCTAAAAAAGCGAAATAATTATCGTCTTCTGCGATTTTATAACAAGGGATTTTGCCATTAATAATATTTGTAAATAAACTAGCCATATTATATTGTAATTTCAAGAATTTCAAATGTAAGTACTCCAGATGGCACCTGAATATCAACAATATCGCCGGCTTTCTTACCCAATAATCCTTTTGCGATAGGTGTTTCTACCGAAATCTTGTTTTGTTTAATATCTGCTTCCGATTCTGCAACAATAGTATATTTTACAATTTTATTGATTTTTTTATTTAGGAGCTTTACTGTATTTAGTATTTGTACTTGTGAAGTATCAATTTCTGATGGGTCAATTATTCTGGCATTACGAATGATATCTTGCAATTTAGCAATTTTCATTTCTAACATTCCCTGTGCATCTTTTGCTGCATCATATTCAGCATTTTCAGACAAATCACCCTTATCGCGAGCTTCTGCTATTTGCATACTAATCGAAGGTCTCTCTACAGTAGTAAGTTGTTCAAGCTCTTTCTTTAACTTATCTAAACCCTCCTTAGTAACATAATGCGTTTTAATGTCAGTCATAACACTTAAGTTTAAAGTATATATATAATAAAAGAAACCCCCATTTTTAAAGGAGTTTCCGGTACAAAGATACTAAATTTTATAATACAACAATATATGTGTGTAAAATATAATTTTAGCATTCAATTAGTAAAAGCAATTTAGCAACAAAAATTTATACAATAAAAAATCAGGAGCAAAACTCCTGATTTCAGTAATTTAATATCGTATAAATATTACAATGTAACTCTAGCACCAATAGTATGAACTCCATCGAAATGATAAGTTGCACGATACGAGTAATCAATTGCAATAACCGATTTACTTTCTTTATTCATAGGTATATGCACACTTACTCCGGCAGCAGGTCCTTTAAACGCACTCGTAGTTTCTGAAGGACTTGTAATACCTTTCTCATAAATATAACCTCCACGTAATGAAAATAAATTCATAAATGAGTACTCAAGTCCTAAGTGAAACTGGTCTTTAGTAAATGAATTTGCGGTAAAATTAAATGCAATTGACAATTTATGATTACTGACAACTTCATCGCTAACGGAATCGACTTTAGCATCAAGATTCATGTGATAACTGAATCCAATTTTAATTAAAGAAGGAAGTTCAAAATCTTGAGATCTATGTTCAACAGTCATACTAGATTCGTTAGGTAATATTCCGGTAAAACTCATACCATCACCATTAAATTTCATAGTGGTTCCAACATTTTTCATTGCGATACCAAATCTGAGGTTATCACGCTTACGGTTACCGGCTTTATCAACACCTAAACCGGTTACGTATTGGATACCGGCATCAATTGCAAATCCGGATGCAGTAGCATTAGCAATACCTTCATTAATTATTTTTACTCCAATTCCACCGTAAATACTATTTGAGAATTCACGAGCATATGCCAGTGTAATATTAGTATATGACGGGCTAAAGTTACCAATTCCTCCTTCGGGCAAATCTGGTGTTGTAATTGGTATTTCACCGAAATTCATAGCCATTACACCTAATGAAAGTACACCTGCTTCTCCTACGGTTTGAGCAATTCCAAAACTATTTATAGAAATTCCGGAGCCTACAAGCCATTGAGTATTAGTAAAAATAAGCTCTGTTTTATTAGTAAAAGCAAGTCCTGCGATATTCTGATACAATCCTTCGAGCCCCACAACGCAAGCTACATTTGAATCACCCCAACCTGAACTTCTTGCCCAAGGATTTATGAGTAGTTCGGAAGCTCCATTTGATCCGGCACGCTGCTCATTACCTGCCATTACAGGGCTTACAAGTAGCACCGCTATTATCAAGCTTAGGGTATTTATAAAAATCTTTCTCATAATATAACGATATTAAATTATTTATCCTTTCGTTTATTTTTAGAAATTTTGTAAGTCAATTGGTCTTAATGCACCAAACCATTTAACAACTTTTTCGCCAACTCCCGGTACATCAAAGTGCATTATATAAAGTCCACTTGCTACTGTAATGTTATAAGAGTTTTTCAAATCCCAATCAATGAAAGTTTGTTCACTATCTTTTTCAAAACGTCTAACTAATGTTCCACCCACATTATAGATAGATATTGTACATTTCCTTGGTAGATTTGTAATTCTTACATAGTTATCTAATTGGTTTGTTTCGTACCAGCTATGTCCATAATATGGGTTTGGCACAACATTAATCAAATCTAGGGCACTTTCGGCTTGGTCAAGATCATCTTTTATAGTCTTTACATCATAAGTGCTAAAAGAGTACATTGGCAAATTATCGTTAATTGGTTCTTCTAATGCATATTCACCTAATTTCTTTTGCAACGGAGTTGCTACTCTTAATTTGATTGTGATATCAGACGACAGGTGTTCAAAATCAGGATTTTTAAGAGGTATTGCTGTCCACATTGGAGAAGCCCACACTTGTCTTAAAGCCATAGAATTTCCATTTTCTGCTAGTAACAATTTACTATATAACCAGCTACAACTGTCGTAAGCAGGAGCTTGCATCATTGTATTTTGGAAGTTTTGAGTATGCCCCATAATCCAAATATAATGCTTACCTCCAAGAGTTGGTCCACTATTCTCTGATATTCCTGAAGATGGATTCCAAAGCATATCTCGACCATTTTCACCAACTAACCAACTATCTTCTCCAAACATAATATTTAATCTTTCCCCACTTCTAACATCAATAGCATATCCAGGGAACCAACCTAAACCGTGAGTACTATCACCTGGCACAACATTTCCTTCTTTGTCAACACTTGGAGATTTTCTCAAGTTAAAACGCAAAGCATTTCCTTCTGAACGATAATTTACTTCTGGTTTTACCGGAGTTGGATAACCATTATCATCAACTGTCCATTCATTTTCACACATTTCAATTACGCAAGCTCTTGTCCATTTACTCTTATCGCTGGTAATAACTAAATCGACACTACTTACAGGATAATTTTTATTTATACTAGAGCGGCCAAAGTTAGAACCGGTTGGTTCGGCAGTTCCATACATAAATTTAGATGTAAGCAAGTATGGAGCCCATGTTCCGCCTAATACTTTTTCAAAATACTCATCAGGGTCATATCCAATATGATCATCATAACTAACGTCTGCACCGCCATCTAGTTCACCAGATTTATCCTGATAAGTTCCTACTCTTATCCAGTTAAAGAAATCGTTTCCGTCAGCATCAGGTAAGAAATATAACCAAGGACTACTCTCATCCTCATAAGTTAAACTAGCAGTTAAGAATCCATTTTGGTATGAATTTTCATTTTTATTCCCAGCATATTTTGTTTGATAAATTGTAACTGATAATCCCCAATCAGGAAGAATTTGTTCATAAGGAGCTAAACTTATAACACTTTCATTCCAAATTGTATCTCCATTTGAATTATAAATAAACCAATCTCCCTGTTTTACCCATCCAGGTGCTTGCTGCACAGACATGGTTTCTATATTTGTAAACTGTAAAACATAATCGTCCTCAGGGACGTTTAAAGGATCAATTATTTTTACATTAATAGGTCCTCTACCATTTTCATAGACAGGTTCTTGAGCTTTCCATGGGTATCCACTCATTATTTCATCAATGCTTTCTTTCTTTAAATCTAATACATTATTAGAGTTACCAAAGCCTTCGATTTGTTTAATTTCAGGCCCATATCCATAATCTCCTTGAATAACAGTTCCACCGTCTTCAGGATCATTAATATGTGGTATAGCTTCGTATCTTTTAATATTATTTCTACCAGCAAGATACGGTTTCTTTTGTCCATTAAAAGTTTCTTGAACCTGCTGATTATACAACATGGTGTTATTGTATCCGTAAGCAAGAGCAGTATAATAATATTCTCTATGATTAATCAATCTATTATCTCCACTTGCAAATTTATCTTCTTCCA